>PHAV01000009.1 GCA_002841765.1 Deltaproteobacteria bacterium HGW-Deltaproteobacteria-4
TGGAAATCGGCACTCAATCAGTTTACGATCATCTTCGGCGACAGGATGCCGACTTATTAACCGACAAACCCATTTACACAAAATCCTTTACAGGCCCTAAGAAATACAGATCTACCTTCAACCCCTGTTGTAATTGCTTTATATCTTTCTGTATTCCCTTTCCTTGAAGATCAAGTTTCGAGCATTTCTTTTCTGCACTTGCTAGAAAAAATTGAACAACAACGTATTGGTAGCAAAGGAGGATCACCTCAAGAAGCGTTTTATAATAAGCAGCTGATCCTTGCTCAATTCGCACAAAAGTGCTTAATAAATAAACGTATATACTTAACTGAAGCTGAATCTCATAGTATAGTTGAAAATTTTTATAAAGAAAAATCTCTTAGGGTCGATGTTGAAAAATTCTTTAGAGATTTAATTTTATCAGGGCTGCTTCAAAAAAATGAAAATGGGTACGAATTTTCGCTATTTGTATTTTACGATTACTACATAGCAAAAGCTTGCGAGAAAGAAATATTGAAAGTTGAAGATGTTTACAATGAAATACATTGGTACATAAATTTAGGTCAAGCGATGGCTCTTCTTTCAGGTATGAAGAGGTCAAGTTTTTCACTTATTTCGAAAGTTATTAACGACCTCGAACCTCACTTCGTTGGTTTTGAGAACTTTGATCTTTCTAAGCTAGATGAATATATTAACCACCTTCTTTATAATCCTGCTGAAGACAAGAGCCCAGAAGAAATAATTGAAAAAGATCTCGAAAAAGAAATTAATTACGATGAAGACGATAAAAGTTTTCATGAGCAGAAATTACATTACAGGCAGCAAAGATTTGATATTGAAAAGTTAAATATAAATGCCGATAATCTTCAAAATATTAGTGTGAAATGTTTAGTATTAAAAACATTGTATAATTGTTTCAGAAATTTAGAAAATTTGCAAACGGAAGAGAAACTGGTTGTTTTAGATAATATTCTAGATTTTCATATAAGCTGCAATATAAGTATGATTGATTTTTATAAAGAACTAGTTGGTGATGAAGATTTTGATTCACTTATCGCATACCTGACAACTATCGGCGGAGTAAATTTTTTCTCAAAAAATATTGGAAGTCAAAGCTTAGAAATTCTAATCCGTCAATTTATTAACTCAACTCAGAACGACTTCAAAAAATTGTTACTCGTATTATTATATGGAGATTTGCGACTGCCTAGATATGGACAAATAATTGAAACGTTTATAAATGAAACAACTTCACGTGCCGGTGTAGAAATACTTTATTACAAGATTAGGGGACTAATTACATCTCATAACAGCCTTACAATACCGAAATCTCTTATTTCTGCGTTTAGATCTGCATTCCAAAAGCGAGAAAACACATGGTCTTCAGCTAAAAAAGGCACTAACATTAATGATAGATTTGTTAAAGTACTGCAAGCTGCAAAAAAGGATCATCTAATTGCTTACAATAGTGAGGCACACTTGATCACTCTTAACAAAATTGACTAAAAAGTGAGTCTATGGTGTCAGAGCTACACGGCCTGTTGCGAGTCTGTAAATTGAACTGTGTATCTGTTCCATGAGAGAGTAGGGGAATTTCCCGCTCAGGAGCAGAGACGATGGCGATCAAACCAGACCAATTGGACGAACTTTTAACCGACTGCAAGACCCCCGATGATGTCGACAAGCTCTATTCGCAGTTGCTGAGAGGAGCAAGGGGGACGTTCTTTGCTAATTTGCTAACTTCACCCCCGTAATACCCAGAGGCACAAAAGAGCTCAGTCTAGAATGGCGATAGTTTAAGGACGCGCAGCAACGGCAACCCCTCGTATTTGGCAGGGCACCCAATTCCGGGGACATCAAACAAAATAGCCCTTTGTTTTTAATCTGACCCGGTCCTTCCCACTATTTCCTACTATAAAAAAACCGCCCGGATGGCTGCTGCCGTCGGGCGGTTCGTTCGTCAACTGTGAATATCCGGCATGACCCCTCTGCCGTTATCCCGCCAAAATCGCATTGATCTTCTCCATGACTTCATCTAGAACCGCTTTCGCAACTTTCCCCTGCTTTTCCGCCCTCCGTACCTGCCAATCGAGACTCTTCACCTGATCGGCCAAAATAACCCCGCGGATCTTGGCAATCCCGGCTACGGCGACCTCAAAGGGATAGCCCTTCACCTGCGAAGTGATCGGGCAGCAGAGCATCAGGCCGGTCTTGCCGTTATATTTCGCCGGAGAGAGGACGAAAGCCGGTCGACGCCCGGCTTGTTCATGTCCGGCCTGCGGGTCAAAATCGAGCCAGACCACATCGCCCCTTTCCGGAATATAACCCGCCGGGCTCACCACTGCTCCCTCCCGACCGATTTGCCGGTCGCAACCTCGGCATGAAGATTCTCCGTCGTCACTCCGGCCAGGAGGCTGTCGAGAGAGAGCCCCTCTTTTCTGGCTGACTTGATAATGATCAAATTATCTTCCCGGACGATTTCGATCGATGAATCAGCTTCAATGCCGCACTCCTCTGCGAGTCCTTTCGGTAAGCGAACTGCCAGGCTGTTGCCCCACTTCTGCGCTTTAGCAAACATTTTTCACCTCAACTTTCCCGACTTTCGCTACGGAGAATATCCCAGTGAAGAAAAGTGTAGCATTGTAGACACATTGTATCAACAGATAATTCACAACCAAAGCGCAGCTGCGGTGAACCCGTTGCGTCCACGACGTTGAAGCTATAGAATCCCCACCGACACCTCAAAAAACATGCTAAACTCACCGCAATTCCCAAGGAGTCAACCAATGAAAATCGTCATCGATCCGACCAAGTGCAAGGGGAGCGGCGAGTGCATCAAGGTCTGTCCGCAGAAGGCCATCACCAAAGTAAACGGCATTGCCATCCTCGACGAATCGCGCTGCGATTTTGACGGGCTTTGCATCCCCGCCTGCCCGCACTCCGCCATCAGCTTCGAAGAGTAAGGAGTTCGATCCGTCAGGACGGACGGGTCGAACCCCGGAAACGGAGAACCGATGAAGGCATGGCAGCCCAATCAATTCCCCTACATCAAGAAGCTCACCCCTGACTACGAGCGCGCAATCACGCAGCTGCCGCTCCTCAACATCGACTCACTCCTCATCCCCTCCCCTTACATCGACTACGACCACAGCTTCGTCTGGGACGAAAAACAGTACAACGTTGCGCGCTAACTCGCTTAAATCCGGGAGTTCTACCCCTCCCGCTTCTTCCGCCCCTTCCCTGCCTCTATCTTGACTTTGACGCCTTCTTCATGCTACTTGCACGGCTACAAATCAGTCCTTTTTCAGGAGCCCGTCATGAATAAAAAACTCTACATCCCCGGTCCGGTGCAGATTGCTCCCGACGTTTATGAAGCGATGTGCGCACCGATGATCGGCCACCGCATGAAGGAATACGCAGTGGTGCATAGAAGCGTTACCGATCAGCTCAAGGCCCTGCTCAACACGACGGAGCCGGTCTTCCTGTCGACCTCCAGCGCTTTTGGCATCATGGAGGGGGCGGTGCGCAATCTCGTACAGAAGCGCTGTGCCAACTTCAGCAACGGCGCCTTCAGTGCCAAGTGGCACGACGTCACCAAACGCTGTGGCCTGGAGGCCGATCACTTTGCCGCCGAATGGGGGCAGCCGGTGACGGCGGCGATGGTCGACAGCGCCCTGGCGACCGGCAAATACGACGCCATGACCCTGGTCCACAACGAAACCTCCACCGGCGTCCTGTCACCGCTGGCCGAGATTGCGGCGGTGATGAAGAAATATCCCGAGGTCTCTTTTATCGTCGATACGGTGTCATCGATGACGGCGGTCCCCATCGACTTCACCGCCCTGGGGATGGATGTTTGTCTCGCCGGGGTGCAAAAGGCCTTTGGCCTTCCCCCCGGACTGGCGGTCTGTGCCGTCTCGCGCCGCGCTCTCGACAAGGCCAAAACCACCCCGAACCGCGGATACTACTTCGACTTTATCGAGTTTGAGGAGAACGACCGCAAGGATAACACCCCGAGCACGCCGGCGATCAGCCTGATCTTTGCTCTCGATCATCAACTCAAGAAGATCTTCGCAGAAGGGTTGGAAAACCGCTACGCCCGCCATCAGGCCATGGCCACAGCAACCCGCGCCTGGGCTCTGCACCACGGCTTCACCCTCTTTGCCGCGGCGGATGCTCAATCTGTAACTCTGACCTGTATCCGTAACGACGATTGCACCGATCTTGAGAAACTAAAAAAGCTGGCGGCAGCCCGTGGTTATGCCATCGATAACGGTTATGGCAAGATCAAGAATCTGACCTTCCGTATTGCCCACATGGCTGATTACACCATGAGGGACATGACCGAGATCTTTACCGTTCTTGACGAGCTCCTCCCCGCGGCCCGAAACTAAATTCCAAAGAGAAGAAACCAAGACAAGACACAGAAAAGGCGACCCGCAAGGGTCGCCTTTTCTGTTGTAAACGTTTCTTTGTTATTATTTAGTGGCCGCGACGGTTTGTTTGCTCCGCCACCTGGATACGAACCAGGGCACGCTCCAGAGAGGCTTCCATCTGGGAAAACTCGACATCTTCCGGCGACAAGGATTTCATCGCTTGCTCTGCCCGGCTCAGGGCTTCTTTTGCCCGCGCCAAATCGATCTGGTCGGCGGCTTCGGCCGTCTCAACCAAGACTGTCACCTTGTCATTCTCGACTTCGACGTAGCCCCAGTTGACCGCCACATGAAAAAGATCACTCCCTATGCGATAGGTGAGTTCACCAATCTTGAGGGTGGTGAGCAACGGCGTATGTCCCGGGAGAATACCAAACTCACCCATAGAACCCGGCGCCGTAACTTCATCTACATCTACGGCCAGAACCTGTTTATAAGGCGTGACCATTTCCAATCTCAGCATTTCAGCCATGTACGTGATCCTTTATCGCAGCGGGGGATTAAACCCGCGCTTGTGATAATTTAGGCCGCGAGCTTGCGGGCCTTTTCCAGGGCCTCTTCGATGGTACCGACCATGTAGAAAGCCTGCTCGGGGATGTCGTCATATTTGCCGGCAACGATCTCTTTGAAACCGAGGATGGTATCCTTGAGCTCGACATATTTCCCCGGTGAACCGGTAAAGACCTCGGCAACATGGAACGGCTGGGACAGGAACTTCTGGATTTTACGGGCGCGGGAAACGACCAAACGGTCTTCTTCGGAGAGCTCGTCCATCCCGAGGATAGCGATGATGTCCTGAAGATCCTTGTACTTCTGCAGAACATACTGGACCGAGCGTGCAACCGCGTAGTGCTCATCGCCGATGACCAGGGGATCAAGAATACGGCTGGTGGAGTCGAGGGGGTCAACCGCCGGATAGATACCGAGCTCGGCAATCTGGCGGGAAAGAACGGTCGTCGCATCCAGGTGGGCAAAGGCGGTGGCCGGCGCCGGGTCGGTCAAGTCGTCAGCCGGGACGTAAATCGCCTGGACGGAAGTGATCGAACCTTTGTTGGTGGTGGTGATGCGCTCCTGCAGCTCGCCCATCTCGGTGGAGAGGGTCGGCTGGTAACCGACCGCCGAAGGGATACGGCCAAGGAGAGCCGAAACTTCCGAACCGGCCTGGGTGAAGCGGAAGATGTTGTCAACGAAGAAGAGGACGTCCTGGCCTTCGGCATCGCGGAAGTACTCGGCGACGGTCAGACCGGAAAGGGCGACGCGGGCGCGGGCTCCGGGGGGCTCGTTCATCTGCCCGTAGATCAGGGCGGTCTTGTCGAGAACGCCGGAATCCTTCATCTCATGCCAAAGGTCATTCCCTTCGCGGGTCCGTTCACCAACGCCGGCAAAGACCGAGAAGCCACCGTGCTGCTTGGCGATGTTATTGATCAGCTCCATGATCAGAACCGTCTTGCCGACGCCGGCGCCGCCAAAGAGGCCGATCTTGCCGCCGCGGGAATAAGGAGCGAGAAGGTCGACGACCTTGATGCCGGTCTCGAAGGCTTCAATTTTAGTCGACTGATCGACGAACTCTGGAGCGGGGCGATGAATCTCCCAGGTCTCATCCGTGACGACCGGACCAGCCTCGTCAACCGGCTCGCCGACGACATTGAGGATACGGCCGAGAGTACCGCGACCGACGGGCATGGAGATCTGCTTGCCGGTGTCGATAACGTCCTGACCACGAACAAGACCATCGGTCGAATCCATCGCGATGCAACGCACGGTATTTTCACCGAGGTGCTGGGCAACCTCGACAATCAGGTTCCATTCGGTCGAACCGAGGGAAGGGTTGGTCACTTTCAGAGCGTAGTAAATCTCCGGAAGCTTGCCAGCTTCGAACTCAACGTCGATAACTGGACCGATAACCTGGGTAATTTTTCCTTTATTCATGATAAAGCGTTCCTCCTTTGTCCCACCCGCGCACGGGCGTGAGTCAACGTTTGTTTACTTAATCGATTCGGCGCCGGAGATGATCTCCATAAGCTCTTTAGTTATTGCAGCCTGGCGTGCACGGTTGTAGATCAGGGTCAACTTGCCGATCATCTCGGACGCATTCTTGCTGGCGCTGTCCATGGCACTCATGCGGGCGCCATGTTCACTGGCCGACGATTCGAGCAAGCCGCGGAAGATCTGGACCTCGACATTCTTGGGAAGAATCGCGGCCAGAACTTCACTCCGCCCCGGCTCGTACAGGTACTCGGCAACATGCGTGTCTTCTTCAACCGTCATCGGCACCACCGGCAGGAGCTGATTGATCGTCACCACCTGGGTCATGGCACTCTGGAACGCATTAAAGATAAAAAAGACGGCATCATAGGTCTCGGCCGTGTACTGGCTGACGACCTCTTCGCCGATCAGCTGCGCAGTCGCGTAGGTGATTTTACCGGTAACATTTTCGTAGACCTTAACAATGTTCATGCCGGCACGATGGCGCAGATAATCACGCCCTTTCTTACCGATGATCATCAGGTCGTAATTGTCGAAACCCTGCTCGTTGGCGCGAATAAAGCGCTCGGCGGCTTTGGAGACGTTACCGTTGTAACCACCGCACAGGCCGCGATCCGAGGTCAGCAATACGACCAGAGCCCGACCCTTGCCCCGCTCCATGAGGAGGGGGTGGGCCTGCGCTTCTTCACGCAGCGCCAGAGAGCCTAGCACCTGCTGCAACTTATGTGCGTAGGGACGGGCAGCGACCACGGCGTCCTGGGCCCGGCGCAGCTTAGCCGCCGAGACCATCTTCATCGCCTTGGTGATCTGTCGGGTATTTTTAACCGACACGATCCGTTTTTTTATTGTTTTAAGATTTGCCATCGTTCCGATCCCTCAAGGTATTGGGCTTAGGCGACAAACTGCCCCTTGAAATCCTCCAGGGCGGCCTTCAACCGGGCTTCGATGTCCGCGTCAATTGCTTTCTTCTGGTTGATATCAGAAAGGATAGCGGCATGCTGTGCGTCCATGAAGGAGACCAACTCTTGCTCGTAACGGCCAACCGACGTCACCGGATACTGATCAAGATAGCCGTTGTTGGCGGCATAAATAACCAGAACCTGCTTCTCGATCGGCAGCGGACGATACTGCGGCTGCTTGAGGATCTCGACGAGACGGGCGCCGCGATTGAGCTGACGCTGGGTGGCGGCGTCGAGGTCGGAACCGAACTGGGCAAAAGCGGCCATCTCGCGATACTGGGCAAGGGCGAGACGGAGGGTACCGGCCACCTGCTTCATCGCCTTGACCTGAGCTGAACCGCCGACGCGGGAGACCGAGAGGCCGACGTTGATCGCCGGACGGACACCGGAGTAGAAAAGGTCGGTTTCGAGGAAGATCTGACCGTCGGTGATGGAGATAACGTTGGTCGGGATGTAAGCAGAAACGTCGCCGGCCTGGGTCTCGATGACCGGCAGGGCGGTGATACTGCCGTTGCCGAGCTCGTCGTTGAGCTTGCAGGCGCGCTCTAGGAGACGGCTGTGCAGATAGAAGACGTCGCCGGGGTAAGCTTCACGTCCGGGCGGACGACGGAGGAGGAGCGAAAGCTGGCGATAAGCGACGGCCTGCTTGGAAAGATCGTCATAGATGATCAGCGCATGGCGGCCGCTGTCGCGGAAGAACTCGGCCATGGTGACGCCGGTGTAGGGGGAGATAAACTGCAGCGGCGCCGGGTCGGAAGCGGTGGCGGCAACAACGATGGTGTAATCCATGGCGCCGTAATGCTTGAGCTTGTCGACAACCTGAGCCACCGTCGAACGCTTCTGACCGATAGCGACATAAACGCAGATAACGTTCTGCCCCTTCTGGTTGATAATGGTGTCAAGGGCAACGGCGGTCTTGCCGGTCTGGCGGTCGCCGATGATCAGTTCGCGCTGGCCGCGGCCGATCGGGACCATGGCGTCGATCGCCTTGAGGCCGGTCTGCATCGGCTCATGCACCGATTTACGGGCGACGATACCGGGGGCTTTAACTTCGACCTGACGGTAGGTGTCGGTCTTGATCTCGCCGAGACCGTCGATGGGGTTACCGATACCGTCGACAACGCGACCGATGAGAGCTTCACCGACCGGAACCTGGACGATACGCTCGGTCCGCTTGACGGTGTCGCCTTCTTTGATGTGGTGGGATTCGCCAAGGATGGCGGCACCGACGTTATCTTCTTCAAGGTTGAGGACCATCCCCATGGTGTTGCCGGGGAATTCGAGGAGCTCACCGGACATCGCCTTGTCGAGGCCGTAGATACGGGCGATACCGTCACCGACCGAGATGATCGTTCCGGTTTCGCTGACCTCGACTTCGCGCCCGAAGTTTTCGATCTGCTGCTTGATAATTGCGCTAATTTCTTCGGCTCTGATTTCCATGGACTTGATCACCCCTTATTTAGAGTTTCTTCAATACGTTTAAGTTGAGTGCGAATACTGCCATCATAAACCTTACCGGCAAACTCCGTCTTCAAGCCGCCGAGGAGGGCGGGATCGACCTGCACTGCCAGCTCGACGCGCTTGCCGGTCTTGCCCTCCAGCCCTTGCCGGATCAACGCCAGCTCAGGGGCGGAAAGTTCGGCCGCCGAGGAGACCTTGGCGCGGAGAAGACCGGAGAGCTCATCGGCAAACTGCCGATAGTTGCTTTCGATCAGACCGATATATTTCATCCGGTTTTTGGCGACGAGCAGGCCGATAAAATGACGCATGCCGATGGAGAGCTGCATCTTTTCGGCAAGATCACCCATGATCGCCGACTTCTTTTCCACCGGCAAAGTCGGACTTTCCAGAAGCAGACGCAGCATGTCGTTCTCGCTTACAGTCGTACTGACCTGGGCAAGCTCATCTCCGTACTGCTCTACCAGCTTCTGCTCGGCGCTGATTTCCACCAGGGCGCGAGCATATCTACGCGAGAGGGCGCTGATGCTCAATGGAGTTCTCCTACCTTGGACACATATTCATCGACCAGACGTGCCTGGTCGCCAGCTGTCATCTGTTTCTTCAGCAACTCTTCGGCGAGAGTGATGGCGAGACGGCTCGCTTCCTGCCGCAGTTCGGTGCGGGCGCGGAGGATTTCGCTCTCGGCGGTCTTTTCCGCCTCAGCGGTAATCTTCTGGGCCATCTCCCTGGCATTGGCCAGGATCCGCTCCCGTTCCAATTCCCCTTCACGACGAATCGACAGACTCATCTCTTCGATCTCGGCCGCAGCCTTGCTCAATTTGCTGTCGTATTCGGCAAACTTGGCTTCCGCTGCTTCGCGCGCTGCCACGGCATCGCTCAGCGCTTTTTCGATACCTTCACGGCGCCCGGCCAAGCCATTACGAATCGGCTTGGTCAGAAAATAGACGAGAAGACCGATCATCAAAGCAAAGTCGAGAATACGCCAGGCGAAATCTTTGGCAACGGCGCCGCTGTCAGCGTGACCGTCCCCTCCGGCAGCACAGGCAACGCCCGCCGAAAGCGCGACCAGAACCAACGCCGCCGCTATCCGCCCGATTCTTTTGTCTTGCAGATTCGCCATTATAGAGCCCTCCCGAGAATACGCGAGGCAACCTGGGTCGCAATGGCATCAACATCACTGCGCAGCGCCGTCCGGGCTGAGTCAGCCTCTGCCGCCACACGCACCTTTAATTGCTGCAGCTTCTCTGTTGCCACCTGACGAGCAGCGCCGAGAATCTCGGCCTCCTCTTGACTGGCAGCCGCGCGCAGAGTCGCCCGCTCTTCATTCCCTTTGACCCGCGCTGCCTGCAACCGTTCCTGGTAGCTGGTCATCTTCTCGTCGATCTGCTGCTGCAGACCGCGCGCGTGCCCGTGATCGCCCTCAATTGTCTCTTTACGCTTGGCCAGAACCGCGCGCAACGGGCGGTAAAGCACCGTATTGAGGATGTAGAGCAGAAGCAGGAAGTTGAAGATCTGTAGTCCTAATGTCCAATCAACTTTGATCACCGATACACCTCGAATCTGTCAGTCTGTACCACCAAACCGGAGAAGAACTCCCCGAGCAGGGCCCTAAAGCGGTGCATAGCTAACACAGCGCCTGTCTCTTGTCAAGAAAGTTTCTTCTGCGACTTGTCGAAAAAAGGGGGGATTGACCGGCGAAAATGTTGATTTCCTGCGGGTCTTCATCGGTGGCGACCACATTAAAATCTGCGGCTAAAGGGCGCTTTTCACTGGCTGGGAGGCTTTAAATACTTCTCATCCGCGGCCTGCTCGACCAAGCGGTAGATTTCCGCCAGCGGCCGCTTTGTCGCTTCCGCCAGGGTGCGACAGCTCTCAAATTCAGGAGTGACCCGCAGCAACTCCTCCCCGTCAAAGATCAATTTCACCACCGCGTCGCCGCAATCCGTCATGACTACCCCGGCTTCGCGGCGCAGCTTGAGCCGTTCGCATTCGGAAAAGCGCACACCGATGGCGCTGCTTTCGCGGAGGATGAGGCGGGCGAGCTGCTTCTGCTCCGCCGGCCGGGAAACAACGGTGAGGCGCGTGCCGGGACGGTTCTTCTTCATCTGCAGCGGACTGTAACCGACATCGAGGGCACCGGCGGCGAAAAGGCGCTCGCTCAGGTAGCCGAGGAGCTCGGGGCTGGAATCGTCGAGATGGGTTTCGATCACCGTCACCTTGTCGCGCCCGTCCGTACTGGCGACGCGGCCAAGGCAGCCGCGCAGCAGATTGGGACGATCGTTGGAGTCGCGGCTGCCGACACCGTAACCGACCTGCTCCAGAGTCATGGCCGGGAAGGCACCGAAGCTGGCAACTTCAGCAATAATCGCCGCGCCGGTCGGCGTGATGAGTTCACTGTCGCTATCGTCGGGGCGCTGTGGCCAGCCGCGCAGCAACTCCAGTGTCGCCGGCGCCGGCAGGGGATAGCGGCCGTGCGCGCTCTGCACTATCCCGGTCGCAAAGGGGAGAGCGCCGCAGACAATCCGCTCCGCGTGCAGGGCGACCAGTCCGGCAGCAACACCGACAATATCAATGACCGAATCGAGGGCGCCGACTTCGTGGAAGTGGACCTCTGCCACGGCAACGCCGTGTACCTTCCCTTCTGCCTCGGCGAGACGATGGAAGATCCGCCGCGCCAGTTCGCACACCGGTGCAGCTAAAGACGAGGTGGCGAGCATCTGATCAATGTCGCGCCAGGAACGGTGATGGTGCTCTTCGTCGACAGCAACCAGGGCGCGGCAGCCTTCGATGCCGCAACGCTTTTCCCGCTGCCAGGCGAGACGCCAGCCATTCAGGGGGAGGCAGCGCAACTGCGCTTCGATCTGGCCGGGTTCGACGCCGAGGTCGACGAGGAGGCCGAGAAACATATCGCCGGAGGCGCCGGAGAAGGGGTCGAGGTAAAGGATCATGCGGTGCTCTCCCCCCGGTTGATGCGGGTGGCGGCATACGCCGCGCCGAAACCGTTGTCGATATTGACGACTGTCACCCCGCCGGCGCAGGAGTTGAGCATGCCGAGGAGAGCGGCGATTCCGCCGAAGGCAGCGCCGTAACCGACCGAGGTCGGCACGGCTATGATCGGTGCCGGCACCAGACCGCCAACCACCGAGGGGAGCGCTCCCTCCATGCCGGCGACGACGATGATCACCGCTGCCTGGCGCAACTTTTCGCTGTGAGCAAAGAGGCGGTGAATGCCGGCGACGCCGACATCGCTGAGCTCATCGACCTGGTTGCCGAAGAGGCGAGCGGTAATCGCCGCTTCCTTCGCCACCGGAAGATCGGAGGTTCCGGCGCAAACCACCAGCACCGTCCCCCGCCCGGTCGCAACAAGCGGCTGCTGGAGGACAACAAAGGTGCGCGCCAGGGGGTCGTATTCCCCCTGCGGATAAGCCGCTTGCAGGATGCCCCCCTTCTCCGCGGAGAGGCGGGTGGACAGGACATTGCCGCCATGCGCGATCATCCGGCCGACAATGGTCAGCAATTGCTCGGAGGTCTTCCCCTCGCCGTAAACGACCTCGGGGAGGCCCTGACGCAGGGTGCGGTGATGGTCGATCATCGCCACCCCGGCATCCTCGAAAGGGAGATTGCGCAGCTGAATGAGGGCAGCGTCGACATCGCAGACGCCGGTGCTGACGGCGGTGAGAAGGTCCTTGAGCTGTTCTGGGTGCATGGCGGCACTCCTCGTTATTGCTTTTCCGGGCCACGCGGGCGACCCACCGGGTCACCCCTACGGGGACAGATCAACGTTGTAGGGGCGACCCGGTGGGTCGCCCGCTTATTTCCTCACGCCGGTTCCAGCCCCGCAAATTTAAGCAGCAGCTTCTTCGGGCCGACGGAGTTAAACCAGACCGTCACTTTGCAGCTCTCGCCGCTCCCTTCGATGCGTCGCACCACCCCGACGCCGAACTTGAGATGGCGCACCTTGCTGCCGATGCGCAGCCCTTCTTCGGCTTCAGCGACGTGACGCACCGAATCGCTGAACTCCTCGGCTTCTTCCACCGCCGGCAGCGGCTGATCGAAGAGGGAGGCGAGATTGTGCCCGGCCTGCTTGTGCAGCGGTGATTGTCGCCGCCCACGCTCGATGACGCTGATCGGGATATCGCTGAGAAAGGAGCTTGGCGGATTAAACTGGTAATCGCCAAAGACACGGCGCTTGCGGGCATGGACGAGGTAAAGCTTCTCCATCGCCCGGGTCATGCCGACGTAACAAAGGCGACGCTCCTCTTCGAGCTCTTCACGCGACTCGCTGGAGCGCGCCAGCGGGAAGAGCCCTTCTTCCATCCCGGCCATAAAGACCACCGGATATTCGAGCCCCTTGGCAGCATGGACCGTCATCAGTGTCACCCGGTCGAGGCTGCCGTCGTAGCTGTCGAGATCGGTGACCAGGGCGACATCTTCGAGGTAATCGACCAGTGTCTTCTCCTGGGCAAAGCGCTCCTCCATGCCGGTGAGGAGCTGCTGCAGGTTGTCAAGGCGATCTTTCGCTTCTTCGCTCCGCTCGGAGAGGAGGGCCGGGCCGTAGCCGCTCTCCTCAATGATGATGCTGGTCAGCTGCGGATAAGGGAAGTCCGCCAGCTTCGTCCGGAAGGATTCGATCAGGGTGATAAAGGCCTGTACCTTGCCACCGCTGCGGCCAAGCTCACCACGCTGCAGCGCCAATTGGCAGGCGGGAAAGAAGCCGCCGGCTTCATCCTGGAGAGCGGCGATGCGCTCCACTGTCGTTGTACCGATCCCCCGCGCCGGGACATTGATAATCCGCCGCGCCGCCAGGGAATCGCTGGGGTTAATGAGAAGGCGCAGGTAAGCAAGGATATCCTTGATCTCCATGCGGCTGTAGAACTTGACGCCGCCGAACATGACATAAGGAAGGCGCTCCCGCACCAGCGCTTCTTCCAGGGAGCGCGACTGGGCATTGATGCGGTAAAGAACGGCAATATCGCGGAGATGGCGGCCGGAAATCCGCAGCTTATTGATCTCGCCCGCGATAAAACGCGCCTCTTCGAGATCATCAGGGAGGGGCTCGATGATGATCGGATCCCCGGTCGGGTTCTCCGTCCACAGGCTCTTCCCCTTGCGCCCGACATTGCGGGCGACGACCGCCCCGGCGGCAGCGAGGATGTTGCGGGTCGAACGGTAATTCTGCTCTAAACGGATGGTGACGCTGCCGGGATAATCGACTTCGAAGTTGAGGATGTTGCCAACCTCGGCCCCGCGCCAGCGGTAGATCGACTGATCGTCGTCGCCGACGACGCAGAGGTTATGATGGCGGGCGGCGAGGAGACGGACGAGCTGATACTGGATGGAGTTGGTATCCTGGAATTCATCGACGAGCAGGTAGTGAAAACGCTCCTGCCAGCGACCGAGAATCTCGGGATGAGTTTTAAAGAGATTGACGGTGAGGAGGATGAGATCACCAAAATCGAGGGCATTGGCCTGCTTCATCCGCGCCTGATAAAGCTCGTAGACCTTGGCGACCTGCTCGCCGTAAAAGTCGCTGCGATCAAAATCCGCCGGGAGGAGGCCGCGGTTCTTGGCACTGTCGATTGCTTGTGCCGCTCCCCGCGCCTTGAGGGTGCGCTCGCTGATATTGAGCTCAGTCAGAACCTCCTTGAGGAGGCGCTCCTGATCCTGATCGTCACAGATGGTAAAGTTGCTTTGATAGCCAAGAGCACTGATCTCGCGCCGCAGGATGCGCACGCAGGCGGCATGGAAGGTACTCACCCAGAGTTCGTCCGTCCCGACTAACTGCTGCACGCGCCGCTTCATCTCTGCTGCCGCCTTGTTGGTAAAGGTGACGGCGAGGATGCGCCAGGGCTCGACCCCCTGGACACGGATGAGGTGGGCGATGCGCTGGGTTAGGGTGCGGGTCTTCCCCGAACCGGCGCCGGCGAGGATAAGGAGCGGCCCGGCGCCGTGCAACACCGCCTGGCGCTGCTCCGGATTAAGGCCGGCGGTGAGTTCAGCAGTAGTCATGTTGTCTCTCTTCCAGCGAACGGGCCATCAGCGCCCGATTATAAGCAGAGATCATATCCCGGCGCGAGATGATGCCGACCAGGCGCTTGCCGGTGAGGTCGTCGACGACCGGCAGCTGTTCGATATTCCGATAACCGATCTTCTGCATCGCCTGATCGAGGTTGTCTTCTTCGAGCACCGTCGTCACCTCCAGGGTCGCTAACTCCTTGACGACGACGATATCCATGAGCTCCTGCTCGAAGACCACTCCCATGAAGTCCTGCACCGAAAGGATACCGGTCAACTCGCCATCGCTATTGACCAGGGGGAAATTGGTCGACCTGGTGGTGCTGAGATATTCGGTGAACTGGCGCAGGGTCATCCCCTCAGGGATCGACTCGACGGTGGCGGTCATGGCGTCCCTGACAGTGAGGGATTTCATGATGTTCTGCTCTTTGCCGGCACGTAGATCGATCCCGGCTCGCGCCAGATCTTCGGTCTCCAGGCTCTCCTTGTTAAACTGACGACTGATCGTGGTGCCGATCACGCAGGTGATCATGATCGGCACTATAACATGATAGGAAGAGGTAATCTCGAAGAGGAGGAAGATCGCCGTCATCGGCGCATGCGTCGCCGCCGAGAGGAAGGCCCCCATGCCGATCAGGGCATAAGTGCCGGGGGAGGAGGCGAGATGCGGGAAGAGCGCGCGGGCGCCATGACCGAAAGTGCCGCCGATTACCGCGCCGATAAAGAGAGAGGGGGCAAAGAGACCGCCGGGGAGACCGGAACCGATGGTAACCGAAGTCGCGACCGCCTTGATCAGGACCAGCCCGACCAGCACCAGCCAAATCCCCTCGCCATGCAGGACAGCTTCGATAAATTCGTAGCCGTTACCGAAGACCTGGGGAAAGCCGACGCCGATGATCCCGACCAGCATCCCGCCCAACACCGGCTTGGCTAACATTGGCAGGCGCAGGGCGGAAAAGGCATCCTTGATGCGGAAGTGGAGCTTGATGAAAGCGGCGGCGAGACAGCCGACAATGACGCCAAGGCCGGCATACAGGAGCATATCCCAGGGGGACTGGACGATATAATCCGGAATAACAAAGGCCGGGGCATTGCCGAGGAGGGCGCGGGAAACGACAGTACTCATGCCGCTGGCGATGACGATCGAGGTAAAGCTCGACATCTCGAAAGTGGAAAGGAGAACGATCTCATGGGCAAAGAAGACCCCGGCAATCGGGGCATTGAAGGTCGCCGCCACCCCGCCGGAGACACCGCAGGCGAGCATCGTCTTCAAGCGGTCGCCACTCATGCCGAAGAACTGCCCGGTCTGGCTGCCGATCGCCCCGCCGATCTGGGCAATCGGTCCTTCCTGTCCGGCCGAACCGCCGGTGCCGATGGTGATGGCGCTGGCCATGCCGCGGGTGAGGATGGTGCGGAGCGGCACCTTGCCGCCGCCGAGATTGACCTGGGCGAGAAAACGGGAGAAGCCGAACTGGAGATCCTTTTTAAAGTAGATCCAGAAGGGAATCATCAACAGTCCGCCGACCATCGGGAAGAGGATGGCGAGGAGACGCCCTTCCCACAGCCCGGCACTGTCAAGACCAAGGAGCCGCCCCCCCTGAAGCACCACCAGCCAGTTGAAGAATTCGATGAGTCTTTGAAAGGCATAATTGCTCAGACCGGAGAGGAGACCGATGACGACGGCAATCGTCGTCATGAAGGTATTTTCGCTGACCTTGAGGCGGCTGAGGAGGCGCAAGGCCTGGCGTTGCAGGCGCAGGAAGGTGCGGCGCGGGCGCAGCATTTGTCTCTTGAGATCGAATAAATTCGGGATATTTGTCATCGTTGCGCCTTTTTTCTGCCTGTGACTTACGGCTGAAAGAGCTCCATCTGCTCCCCCGGCCGGGTGCGACGCCGGTTGGGGGCGGCTTCGACGCTGGTCAAAAAGCCGGTGGGAATTTCTTTGAGAAAGCGCGAAGGGATCGACGGACCACTGCTGCGACTGGCAGCAGTGGAGAGGATCGCCTGATTTCTGGCGCGGGTGAGACCGACGTAGAAGAGGCGGCGCTCCTCCTCGATGTCGTTGTTGCCGCTCAGGGTGGCGGGGAGGAGTCCTTCTTCGAGGCCGGGGAGAAAGACCACCGGGAATTCGAGCCCCTTGGCGGCGTGCAGAGTCAACAGCGCCACCGCCTCACTGCCGGCATCGTAGATAGTGCCGCCGGCGTTGCGCCGCAGATAGTCGGCAAAGGTATTGATGTCACGGCCAAAAGTGCCGGCAAGGTCAAGGAAGCGCCGCAGCTGCGGATCATCAACCGCGCCGGACAGGAAAGTGCGGTGCCCCTCCAGGGCCGTGGCGATGCCGAACTGGCGGGCCTGGGCGACAAAGAGGGGGACGAGATCACTGAGCTCGGCAATTTTCCGGGCGATGACGGTTGGCAATTCCAGGGTGCGGGCGATGGTGAAGAAGTCGCCGGCCAGGGGGAAGGCGGCCGCTACTTTGTCAATATCAGCAGCTGTCAGGGTGCCGAGGGAGCGCAGCAAGGCGAGACCATCGCTGATCGGGCCGTCGCCGCTTGCCATTTGCAGAAAGTGATAAAGGCCAATCAGCGACGGCGCCATATAGAAAGGGGGAACGCCGACCTGCTGGCAGGGGATGCCGCGGCGCTCCAGAGCGGTGAGGAGCGGTTCGGCCTGACGGCGCGAGCGGACAAGGATGGCGATCTCGGCAAAGGAGTGGCCGCGCCCCCCCTCCTCCCCGCCCCGTCCGCTGTAAAGGGAGAAGCTCTCGATGCCGCCGACGAGTTCTTCGATGCGGCGGACGATGAACTCCGCCTCGGCAGCGGCGCTCGGCGTCGTCGCGACTTCGATAACACCGCTGTGACTCTCCTCTGCCTGCAGGACCAGCCCGCTCTTCTGGCGGTTGTGGCTGATCAGGGCGGCGGCGGCATCGACAATCGCCCCGGCACTGCGGTAGTTGCGAAAGAGCTGCAGCCGCGTCGTCTCCGGGGCGCGGCTGAAGTCGAAGAAGAAGCCGGGATCGCTGCCGCGAAAGCCGTAGATCGACTGGTCGGGGTCGCCAATGGCGAAGATGCGACAGGTCTCGCCAAGGCGGCGGACCAGCTCGTACTGACCGGCATCGAGATCCTGGAATTCGTCGACAAAGAGCTGCAGCACGGTTTCGCGCACCTCATCGTCAAAGTCGCTGTTGCGCTCAAGCTCCGCCAGAAAGGTCGGGATGACGCCGTCGAGATCGATGGCCCCAAGCTGCACCAGTTCGGCAAGATAACTTTGCAGATCGGGGTGCGGCAGGGCCGGAGCGTTGGCCGCCCAGGCGCTGAAGTGTTCACTGATCGCCGTCGCCAGGGTCTGGTGCTCCTGACGGCGGCGCTCCGGGAAGAGGGCGTAGAGCAGACGGAGACGCTCGGCCGGTCCGACGACCAAAAGCTGCGGCTTCTCGCGGCGCAGCCATTCGAGACAAAAGGCGTGGAAGGTGCCGACAAAGAGATCTTCGGCGTCCCGTCCGGCCTGCGCCACCAGCCGTGCGCGCAGCTCTTCCGCCGCCCGGTTGGTGAAGGTGATCGCCCAGAGGGTCGCCGGATCGGCACCGGCCTTGAGCAGAGCCCCGAGACGTTCGACCAGAGTGTAGGTCTTGCCGGTGCCGGGGCCGGCGGCAACCAAAACGTGGCGACTGCTGCAATGGATCGCCACCTGCTGCTCCAGGTTCGGCCCGGCCGGGGCGACGGCCGCTGCGGCGGCGAGAGTGGGCAGAGGCGGCGCCACGAACGGTTCGGGGAGCGGCTTCTTCTTACGCCGCGGCCGGGGGGGATCGTCCCCGAAGAGGGAACTCTGACCGGCAAGTTTTTCAAGCTCACCTTCGGCAAAGACGCGGATGACGCCGAATTCGCCGTCATAACCGGCTTGGCGGATCACCTCACCGCGACGCATCCGTTGTACCGCTTCGCCGAGGAGGGGCGACCATTCGGCCAGCGCCGCTACCGGCGTGTGGAGAAGGAGTTCAAACTCGGCTCCAAAGCGGTTGATCGCCTGCCCGTACTGGCCCTGCGTCTCTTTGGCAGTCGATCCGAGGCCAAGGATTTCGCCAAGAATTTCCGGCAGAGGGATGAGGCTGTGAACAACCGGGGCCGTTGCGGCAAAGAGCGGCAGATCGCGGTCGGCGAGTTCGAGGACGCGGTTCTGCACGCCGATCGTCAACGGCTTGCCACAGACCGGACAGAGATTGTTGCGCTGCCGGGATTCGTGCGGGTCAAGGCAGATGTTGCAGGAACGATGACCGTCGGCGTGGTACTTCCCTTCTTCGGGAAAGAATTCGATCGTCCCGGCAAAAGTATCGCGGTGATTCGCCTTGAGGGCCGCGCGCAGGGAAAAGAAGTCGTAACCGGTGGTGAAGAGGTTGGCTTCGCGGCCGAGCTTCCCCGGGGAATGGCAGTCGGAGTTGGAGATCAGGGCAAAGCGGTCGAGGGCCGAGATCGTCCGGTTCATCGCCGGATCAGAGGAGAGACCGGTCTCCAGGGCAAAGATGTGCTCGCTGAGATCGTCGAAACATTCCTCGACCGAGTCGAAGCCGGAACGGGAACCGAACAGCGAGAACCACGGCGTCCAGATGTGGGCGGGGACGAGAAAGCCTTCCGGGGCGGCTTCGAGGACGATTTCAAGGAGATTGCGGGAGTCGAGACCAAGGATGGGGCGGCCGTCCGATTCGATATTGCCGATAGCGGCGAGACGGGTATTGATCCGCTCGGCGGCCGCAAAGTCGGGGACATAAAGGAGATTATGGACCTTGCGGGTGGCGCCTGCGCGCTTGTAGATGGAGCTCACCTCCGCCGAAAGGAGGAAGCGCACCGGCGTCTGCGGCGGGCGCACGCCAGGGAGGAGTTCGGGGATGCGGCTTTCGTCGCGCAGGCGGAAAAGGCCGGGCTCGGCCGGTTCGAGCTCTTCTTTCAAGCGGCGGAACCAGCCGGGGTGGGTAAAGTCACCGGTGCCGATGATCTGAATCCCCTTGATCCGCGCCCACGCCGCCAGACCGTAAAGGTTGCTGTCGGGGCTGGTGGCCCGGGAAAAGGGCGAATGGATGTGCAGATCGGCGATGTAATTCATTACTCCACGGTCACACTCTTGGCGAGGTTACGCGGCTGATCGACGTCGGTCCCCTTGAGGACGGCGACGTAGTAGGCAAGGAGCTGCAGCGGGATGGAAGTGAGGATCGGCATGAGCTCGTCACTGCTCGCCGGGACAAGGAGGATCGCTTCGGCTTTATCGGAAAGGTCGGCGACACCATCGGCGGTGGTGACAACGATCACCCGGCCGCCGCGCGCCCGCACCTCTTCGAGGTTGGAAACGACCTTCTCGAAGGTGGCATTCTTCGGGGCGATCACCACTACCGGCAGCTGCTCGTCGATCAGGGCGATCGGACCGTGCTTCATCTCGCCGGCAGGATAACCTTCGGCATGGATGTAAGAGATCTCCTTGAGCTTGAGGGCGCCTTCGAGGGCGATCGGATATTGATTGCCGCGGCCGAGGTAGAGGAAATCCCGGGCATTCATGAAGGCCTGCGCCACCTTTTCAATGTCGCTATTGAGCTCCAGAGTCTCTTCGATGAGGCGGGGGAGCTGCACCAGATCAAGGAGGAGGGCGCTGGCCTCAACCGTGCTCAGGGTGCCGCGCGCCCGGCCGAGACGGACGGCGAGAAGGGTGAGCGCAACGAGCTGGGTGGTAAAGGCCTTGGTCGAAGCGACGCCGATCTCCGGCCCAGCGTGGGTGTAAAGGGCACCGTCCGCTTCCCGGGCGATCGACGCTTCGACGACGTTGCAGAGGGCGAGAGTGCGTCCCCCCTTCCCCTTCGCTTCACGCAGGGCAGCAAGAGTATCAGCGGTCTCGCCGCTCTGGCTGATGAGGACGGTGAGACTTTGCGGCGTGACGATCGGATCGCGATAACGGAATTCACTGGCGATATCGACCTCCACCGGGATGCGCGCCAGCTTTTCGATCAGGAATTTGCCGACCAGCGCCGCATGCCAGGAGGTGCCGCAGGCAACAATATACAGGCGTTCGAGACTCTGCACATCGGCGTCCCCGAGGCGCAGGCCATCAAGAAAAGTGTCGCTCTGCTCATCGACAATCCGCCCGGCCAGGGTATCGGCGATGGAACGGGGCTGCTCATAAATCTCCTTGAGCATGAAATGGCGATACCCCCCCTTCTCCGCCATTGCCGGACTCCAGGTAATGGTCTTGGCGGCGCGCTCGACCAGGGTGCCGTCAAGGCGACTCATCTTCATCCCAGCTTCGCTGAAGACGACCATCTCACCATCTTCGAGAAAGATCATCTGCCGGGTGTGGGACAGAATTGCCGGGATGTCGGAAGCGACAAAGTATTCACCTGCGCCGAGGCCGACGACCAGGGGGGAGCCGACCTTGGCGGCAATAAGGAGATTTGGCTCCTGCTCGCAAAGGATGGCGACGGAAAAGGCGCCGCGCAGTTCGGTAAAAGCCGCCCGTACCGCGTCTTCAAACGAGCCAAGGGTTTTGTAACGCTCCTCAATGAGGTGGGCGATGACCTCGGTATCGGTCTCGGAAAGGAAAATATGCCCGCACCCTTGCAGCATCCCTTTGAGTTGCAGGTAATTTTCGATGATGCCGTTGTGGACGACGACGATGCCGCCGGCACAGTGGGGATGAGCATTGGTCTCGGAGGGGCGGCCGTGCGTTGCCCAGCGGGTATGACCGATGCCACGGTTGCCGTTGGCCGGCGCGGCCTGGAGAACTGTTTCAAGATTGATCAACTTCCCTTCGGCGCGGCGAATTTCGATCTTGCCGCCGTTGACGAGGGTGGCAATTCCTGCCGAGTCGTAGCCACGGTATTCGAGACGACGCAAGCCGTCGATAATGATGGGGGTGGCATTCTGCTGGCCGATATATCCGACAATACCGCACATGGGTGGTTATCCTTAAAAGGTCTTTTCTTCGCAGGGGCGCCCCTTGTGGGTGCCCTAAAAGCGGGCACCCACAAGGGGCGCCCCTACCAATGAATCATTTCTTCTGCTGCTTCGCTCGCTTCTTCGCCGCCCACCCCTCGATCACCCGCTGGTCCGTTCGCGACAGAGCCAGGGCATCGGGGGGGACATCCTTCGTGATCGTCGAACCGGCGGCGATAAGGCTGCCGCTGCCAATTGTCACCGGCGCAATAAATTGGGTATCGCTGCCGACGAAGACATCGTCGCCAATGGTCGTACGGTATTTGTTCACCCCGTCGTAATTGCAGGTGATGGTGCCGCAGCCGAAGTTGACCCGCTCGCCGACCTCAGCATCGCCGATATAGGTGAGGTGGCTCGCCTGGCTCTTCTTACCGAAGCGCGCCTTCTTGGTCTCGACAAAGTTGCCGATCTTGTTGTCGCCGAGGAGGATCGTCCCGGCACGGAGGTGGGCCATTGGACCGATGGCGCAGCCGACACCGATCTCGGAACCCTCGACAATCGATCCCGCTTTAATGTGGACTCCTTCAGCAATGCAGGAATCGGTGATCATCGCCCCCGGTTCAACGATGCAATTGCCAGCCACCTTTGTCGTCCCGCGTAGATGGACGCCGGGATGAATAATGGTGTCGGCGCCGATCGTGACGCCCGGTTCGATGTAAGTAGCAAACGGATCGACAATCGTCACCCCGGCGCGCTGATGCTGGCGATTAATCCGCTGCCGCAGCAAACCATCGGCTTCGGCGAGCTGGACTCGATCATTGATCCCCATCGCCTCCTCCCCTTCCGCCGCCGCCAGAGCGCAGACCTTCCTGCCGGCACTCCGGGCCAGCGCCAAAACATCGGTGAGGTAGTATTCGCCCTGGGCGTTGTTGCAGCCGACCTGACTCAGAGCCGTAAAGACAAAGGGAGCTGCAAAGCAGTAGATCCCGGTATTGATCTCCTGCAGAGCGCGAATCTCCGGGGTGGCATCCTTCTCTTCAACGATGGCGACAACCTCATCACCATCCCGCACCACCCGGCCATAACCATGGGGATTCTCCAGGGTGGCGGTGAGGACGGTGACACTTGCCCCCTGGCCATGATGATAATCGAGGAGCTGCGTAATCGTTGTCGCCCGCAGCAGCGGTACATCACCGCAGAGGAGGAGAATCGTGCCGCTGAAGTCGGCCAGGGCCGGCTGAGCGCAGAGGAGCGCATGGCCGGTGCCGAGCTGTTCGGCCTGCAGGGCAAAGGTGACGTTCTCCGCCGCCAGAGCGGTCTCCACTGCTTCGGCACCGTGGCCGACAACGAGGACCGTCGTCGTCGAGCCGAGTTGTCGGGCGAGTCGAACCGGATAGTGGATCAATGGTTCACCGCACAGGGGGTGGAGGACTTTCGACAATGCCGATTTCATCCGCGTCCCCTTGCCGGCGGCAAGAATGACCGTTGCCAGTGACTTCATATGTTCCCCTTAAAGCATACTTTGTGGACTGAGAAAGAAAAGATCTGACATTATCGATAAAAAGGGGGCTAGCGTCAATGAACTTTCTATTCAAAACTCGCACCGACAAGGGCGTTGTCCGTAAAAATCATTTTCTTTTCATGATGAAAACAAGTATAGTTTTTCGCTCTTTACAGGAGGGCCCCATGATCAAACGCGAGATTTTTGAACAGGAATTGAACCGGATCGAAGCCACAATCCGGGAGATCGATCAAAACTACGAAAAATATTTCGCCGGGATCGAACGCCGTCCGCCGGAAAAATTGCGTGAGGAGCTCGGTCTTGAAATCCGACGCCTTGCGAACCGTTATATCCCCCAGACCGATCTGCGCTATCGTTACCAGATGCTGGCAACCCGCTTTCACAGCTATTACGGCAACTGGGAGCGACTGATGAAGCAGATCGAGGAGGGGAAGTTTGTCCGCAAGCTGGAAAGACTCCGGGTCGGAAGCGCTCCCCCCGAAGTGACCCGCAAAGGAGAAGACATCACTCCGGCCCAGAGTGAAGCGGAACGGATCAGCGCCGAGATTGCCGCGATCAGCGGTAAGACACCGGATCGCCAGAAGATCGCCACCCTGCTGGCCGAACAGCGCGCCCAACTCAGCAGTCGCTTTACCGGTCGTGAATTCGAATTCATCGTCACCTGCGAAGACGGCAAACCAAAACTCAAAGCCCGCCCCAAGGGATAACCTCTTCATGACCGCACCACTCCCGGAGTTAATTGACATTTTCAGTGACGGCGCCTGTTCGGGTAATCCCGGACCGGGGGGCTGGGGGACGATCCTGCGCTGCGGTGACCACGAAAAAGAACTGGCCGGCTTTGCCGCCATGACCACCAACAACCGCATGGAGCTCTTTGCCGCCCTTTCCGGCTTAAAAGCCCTCAAACGTCCTTGCCGGGTGCGGGTGACGAGTGATTCCCAGTATCTCTGCAAAGGGATGACAACGTGGATCTTCAACTGGAAGAAGAAGGGCTGGAAGAACAGTAAAAAGGAGGAGGTCGTCAATCGCGACCTTTGGGAAGAACTCGATGAGCAGGCGCAGCGCCACCAGATCGAATGGGTCTGGGTGCGGGGGCATGACGGTCATGCCGAGAATGAACGCTGTGATGAACTGGCCCGCACCGCGATCGCCCGGGGCCTTGCCGCGGCAAAGTAAACCGCCCTTCTCTTTTGTAAAGAAGGGCGGCGTTTCTCTCAGCTATTCACGAACATAAGTATCGACATCCGTGGCGTGAACCATCCCCATCAAACGGGAATACTCCTCTTCGATCAACTGAAAATGATGATCGGTCGAGCGGGCATTCCACTCGTAGACTTTCTTCACCTCAGGATCAGCAATCTTCGCCGCCATAGCCCGCAATTGCTCGGCCAAGGCCTTCTCTTTATCGAGCGCCAGCAACATCGCCTTGCGCTCGGTAAAATCAGCGACCAGTTTGCCGACATTGGCAAAGGGGCCTTCGACGTCATCGCTCGTCGCGATAAAAGTCGTAAAATTATTTTCGTCGCCGCCCTCGGGATCGATTGCAAAGAAAGTATGGGCATGCTCCTTCTCTTCGCGGGCGAGAAGATTGAAAAAGTTTTTGGTCTTCTCATCCTGGCTTTGTCCAGCGCAGGCAAGATAAAAATTCATCGCATTCTTTTCTACCTTCATGGCGGTGTGAATCGCCGCAATCACCTCTTTAGTCATAATCATACTCTCCTTGTTGATGTTATTTTTTTGGTTTAAGGTCCATCCTTGCCGCTTTGGCATTAATTATACACGGATTTTCGGCAAAAGAAAGCGGATAAAAAAAGTAATAAATGACTGTGGGTGGGAGAAAAACCCGGAGCACCGGACTCTCAATACTTTAAATCGGGCCGGCAGTCCTTTCCCGGGTCTTGGTGATCTGCTGGAGAAAAACAATGATCCGCGCCGCCACCAGCGCCCGGCTATCGCGGTGAGAAGGGATCAGATGCCGCCCGGCGGGGGTCTCCGGCAGAGTAAAGAGCTCAACCGTCACCTCTGCCGAACGCACGCCGTTGGCGATCATCAAGGCGTTGCTCGTCGGAACGACTTCATCATGACTGGCGTGCAGAATCAGCAAGGGCTCGGTAATCTCTCCCAACTTTTCCGCAATAGGGTCGAGCCCTTGGATGAAACTGTGCAGCTGCGGCAGGAGGCGGACGCCACTGTAGCCCCCCCACGGCGCAATCTCTCTGGCAACAGGATTCTCAGCGGCTTTCGGCCAGCGCGGCCGGACATGTTTGAGGAAGCCGATCAGCGGCAGGCGCCAGTCGGCGGCCTCGGGAGGGAAGAAGCGATACAGATAAACCGGCGCCGCCAGAGTCACCACTCCGGCAAGATCGTAGCGCTGAGCGAGATGGAGAGCAAGGCTCCCCCCCATCGAATGGCCGATGACAACAACCCGCCGGCCCCGGCCGATCACCTCTTCGCAGGCCCGTTCGGCAGCCGCCCGCCAATCCGGAAAGAAGGTGCGGGAAAAATCGTCAATGCTGGTGGCGTGACCGGGGAGGGTGAGACGGATCACCTCGAACCCCTCAGTCTCCAGGGCCCGCGCCAACGGCTCCATCTCGACGGTTGAACCGGCAAAACCGTGAATAAGGAGACAGACGATCTTCTCCGCTACCGAGTTCGCCGCCATGACCTTCGCCGGGCACAGCACGATCAAAAAAAGAAGGAGGAATGGGATCCAACCCCGCGCTACTTGCGTCACAACATCCCTGCCCGCCATCATCCTGCCTTTCTCACGGCGATTTTTTTTGCCTTAACGCGCCGTTGCGGTTAAAATCCCCGCGTCGCCATACTTTAACCTGCCAGGAGGCTGAAATGTACTTCCCCGAATACCGTGCCCGCCGTTTGCGGCGCAATGACACGCTGCGCCGCATGGTGCGGGAAACTTTTTTGCGCCCCGAAGATCTCATCTATCCGATGTTCTCCGCCTACGGCAGTAACATCAAAAAAGAGATCGTCTCAATGCCCGGCATTTATCAGCAGTCGATCGAGCATATCGTCGCCGAAGCGCAGGAAGTTTACGATCTGGGAATTCCGGCGGTCATCCTCTTCGGGATCCCCAAGGTCAAGGATGCCGTCGGATCCGACGCCTACAGTGCGCACGGCATTATCCAGGAAACGATCCGGGCCATCAAGAAAGCGGTGCCGAAGCTGCTGGTGATTACCGACGTCTGCCTCTGTGAGTATACCGACCACGGTCACTGCGGCGTGATTGTCGATGGCGATGTCGACAATGACAGCACCCTCGATCTCCTCGCCAGGGAAGCTCTTTCCCACGCCCAGGCCGGCGCCGACATCGTTGCCCCTTCCGACATGATGGATGGCCGCGTCGCCGCGATTCGCGCCAGCCTCGACAGCAACGGTTTTTCCCAAATTCCAATCATGAGCTACGCGGTTAAATACGCCAGCGCTTATTACGGCCCCTTCCGGGACGCCGCCGAATCGACGCCGCAATTCGGTGACCGCCGCTCTTACCAGATGGATCCGGCCAACCGCCGCGAAGCCTTCCGCGAAGCCGCTCTTGATGTTGCCGAGTGCGCCGACTTCCTCATGGTCAAACCCGCCCTCGCCTACCTCGATATCCTCCGTGATATCAAGGAGCGCTTCGATCTGCCGCTGGTCGCTTATAACGTCTCCGGCGAATATTCGATGATCAAGGCCGCAGCCGCCAAGGGGTGGATCGACGAAGAGCGGGTGATGATGGAGACGCTGCTCGGCATGAAACGCGCCGGTGCCGACCTGATTATCACCTATCACGCCAAGGATGCGGCCCGGGTTCTCAAAGGCGCCTGATTTCCCCTCCCCCCCCCCCCCCCCCCCCCCCCCCCCCCCCCCCCCCGGCAGAAAGAGCTTTCCCGCCATCGCCAGCT
The DNA here is from genome assembly GCA_002841765.1 of Deltaproteobacteria bacterium HGW-Deltaproteobacteria-4. Classification (NCBI taxonomy): domain Bacteria; class Deltaproteobacteria; species Deltaproteobacteria bacterium HGW-Deltaproteobacteria-4. Next base: position 27,187 of record PHAV01000009.1, read on the forward strand.
GCGGCGGCGTACCGATCAGCAGCACCACATCCTCTTCTTGTAATTCCCAGACCGGATCAGGGTTGGGGATGACTTCCGCACCCCGACGGATCGCCAGCAAGGTTGCCCCGGAGCGGTTGCGGAGCGTCCCGGCGCCGAGAGTCTCACCCGCCAGAATCGACCCCGATGCAACGGTGAAGGTGCCGATCTCCGCACCGCTCAAAAAGCCGCTGATCTCCGCCGCAGGACTGTTGCTTTTGCTCAAAGTACGGAACATCTCATAGGAATCCTGGCGCACCGTCGACACACACTCTTCAATCTGGCTGTGCGGAATCAGATAACGCTTCAGCACCCGGGTAAAGATCTCGATGGAGGTTTCGAATTCCTCCGGAATGACATCGTTGGCACCAATCTCGTATAACGGCTCCATCTCGGCCAGATAGCGGGTGCGAACAACGATATGCAGACCGGGGTGGAGCTTGCGCGCCAGGGCGGCAACACGGCGACTGGCGGCCGCATCGGAGATGGCAATCACCAGGATCCGGGCTTTGGTTATCTGTACATGCTCCAGGACCTCGGGACTGGTCGCATCGCCAAAGACGATATGTGAACCACGCTTACGTTCGGTGGCAATGGTGTAGGGGTTGGCTTCGATCACTGCATAAGGGATGCTGTAAGCCTTCAGGACCTTGGCGAGATTCTTGCCATTGAGGCCGAAACCGACAATCACCACATGGTCCGCCATGCGAATCTTATGGCCGCCCTGCATCAGACCCCCCTTCCCCCGCACCAGTTTTCGGGGCAGAAAGCGGGTGACCTGCAACGCCACTGCCGGGCCGTATTTGAGGGCGACCGGGGTTAAAGCCATGGTCGCTACTGAGGCGGCGAGAAAGATCTGGTAAAGGTCATCAGGGAGGAGACCGCTCTTCACACCGGCCTGGGACAGGACAAAGGAGAACTCGCCGACCTGGGCCAGAGATAAACCGGCGACGATGGCAATCCGGGCAGGGATGCCGAGGAGGAGGATGGCGCCGCTGGCGACCACCCCCTTGATCAGGATGATCGCCAAAACCAGAACGATGATCAACACCGGTTTTTCAATGAAGATGCGCAGATCAAGGAGCATGCCGACGGAGATAAAGAAGAGGCTCATAAAGGCATCGCGAAAAGGGATAATATCCCCCAATGCTTGATGACTGTATTCCGATTCCGAGATCGCCAGACCGGCAATAAAAGCGCCGAGCGCCAGCGAAAGTCCGGCCAGGGAGGTGAGCCAGGCGGTACCGAAACCGACAAAGATGACCGTGAGGATAAATAGTTCGCGGCTGCGCGCCTTGACGACCTGATTGAAGATCCAGGGGACCGCATAACGCGCCCCGAAATGCGCCACCAGTACGACGCCGCCGGCGCGCAGCAGCATCAGTAAAATGTCACTCGCCCCCCCACCCTGACCGGCGAGGAAGGGGACCAGAAGCATCAACGGCACCACACACAGATCCTGAAAAATCAGGATCCCCAGGGCCGACTTGCCATGCGGCGAGTCGATGTCACCGGCATCCATCAACAACTTCATGAGGATGGCGGTACTGGAAAGGGCGAGGAGAAAACCGAAGAAGAGGGCTTGATTAAAGGGGAGAGAAAAAAGCATGCCGCCGGCGGCGACGAGGAGAATGGTGAGGACGACCTGCGCCCCTCCCCCCCAGAAGACCAAATGGCGAATACGCATCAGCTCGGTCAGGGAGAACTCGATACCGATGGTAAAGAGGAGGAGAACCACGCCGATTTCCGCCATCTGCTCGACATCATGGGTCGATTCAATCAGACGCAGGGCGTAGGGGCCGGCCAGTATCCCGGTGACGAGAAAACCGATAATCGACGGGATCATCAGTTTGCGGAAGAGGACCACCGTGATCAGGGCCAAGCCAAAGAGGATCTCCAGGTCTTTGAGAGCTTGAAATTCCATTTAATGACATACTCTTTCTCTAACAGCTCAACGGCGAAGGAGAAGTATCAGCGGTCGCGGCGCGGGACGACAACGATTCCGGACTCGGTCACCGTATAACCGCGGCGTTTGTCAGCTTCCAGGTCATAACCGATATCGCTGCCGTCGGGAATCGTCACCCCCTTATCGATAATCGCCTTCCTGATCCGGACGTGCCGGCCGATCGTAACATTTTCAAAGAGGATGGAATCTTCCACCAGACTGTAACTGTTCACCTTGCAAAGGGGCCCGAGGATAGAGCGCCGCACCGTGCTACCGCTGGTGATACAGCCGGCACAGACATAAGAATCGATATTGACGCCGCGCCGCTCTTCTTCATCAAAGACCGTCTTGGCCGGGGGATAATTCCCTTGATTGGTGAGGATCGGCCATTTGTAGTTGTAGAGATTCAGCTGCGGTGAAACATTGATCAGATCCATATTCGCTTCGTAATAAGACTCGATGGTCCCGACATCCTTCCAGTAACCGCGTTCTTCCGCCTTCATCCCGGGGATGACATTATCGTTGAGATTATAGGTATAGATGCGATCGCCTCCCGCCAGCATCATCGGAATGACATGTTTACCAAAGTCGAGATCTTCATACTTTTTCTTGCCTTCAAGGAGGACTTCTATCAGCTTTTTCGTGGAAAATATATAATTCCCCATCGAGGCAAAACAGGTATCCCGACCGGGAATCGGCTCGGGATTCGCAGGTTTTTCGTTAAAAGCCTCCACCCTGGCATCGTCATCTACCGATAAAATTCCGAAACGATCCGCATCCTCCATCGGAACTTCCAAGGCAGCGATAGTCAAATCCGCCCGATTCATCCGGTGAAAATGGATCATTTGTGCAATATCCATCTTGTAAATATGGTCGCCACCGAAAATTGCCACATAATCGGCGTCGGAGGATTCGACAAAGCGTAGATACTGGAGGATGGCGTCGGCTGTTCCTCGAAACCATTCTTCACTTTCACTGCTCGTCTCCGGCGAGATGGCAACGTAGAACTCACCGAGACCGGTCCATTTTCCCCAGGACTCACGAATATGTTTATTCAAAGAATAAGCGCGATACTGGGTGAGGATATAAACCTTTTTCAGCCCGGAATTAAAGAGGTTGGAAAGGACAAAATCGATAATCTTGTATTTACCACCAAAAGCCACACTCGGCTTGGCACGCCGGTTCGTCAGCGGACTGAGCCGTTCTCCCTTCCCGCCCGCCAGAACCATTGCAATGGTGTTGCGCCCGACATTATCCATTGAATACATAGCTGTCTCCTTGCAGGGATAAATAAAAAGTGGTCTACAGGCTTTTTATCATCTACGGTTTTATGCTACTTGGCAAGAGGGATTTAATCAAAGGATTTAATCAAAGGGAGCGGGGAGTATTGTTTGTGTGCGAGAAGAGAAAAGCCGCCACCTCACCGGGAGGGTGCGGTGGCGGCTTTTTATCAGTTTTACGGGGTCGAAGGGATGCCCGCTTCGCTCTTTTTCGATTTTTCAGCTGGCTTCATGATGACTTGACCGTTCCAGATAACGCCCTCTTCGATAATGAGACTGGGGGTTTCGACATCTCCATCAATCCGGGCGGGGGCACGCATTTCAACGCGGGAAACGGCCTTGATGCTCCCGCGGAGTTTGCCGCTGATAATCAGCGTCCCGACAATCACTTGCGCCTGAATATCGGCGGTCTCGCCGACGATCAAGGTATCACGCGAAGTGATCTCGCCGCGAAAAGCGCCATCAAGGCGGACAATTTCATCGAAGGCCATCTTCCCTTCAAAGTGACTGCCGGGACCGAGGAAGGCCTTGATCTCACCCTTTTCGAGGGCACTGTTCCGCTGTTTTGCATTATTGTCTTTGCGACCGAACATAGTTTTCTCCTTGAGCAAACGATAGCCAAAAGAATTACGAGCTGATTTTGAGTAGCTCCAGCAAACGGTCGAGATCCGGTGCCGAGTAATAAGCGATCTCAATCTTTCCACCCCGACCCTTCGGCAGGATTTTGACCTGAGTACCAAGCGCACGTTTCAGTTCGCTCGCAAGATGGAGAAGATCGGGATCTTTTTCGTTGGCCTGCTGACTGCGAAGCGGGGAGGCAACGCCGTTCTTCAAGCGTTTGACCAGTGTTTCAGTTTCGCGCACGGTCATGTTCTTCTTCAGCACATCATGGGCGGCGGTGGTGATCTGACTCGCATCTTCCAGAGAGAGGAGAGCCCGCGCCTGCCCCATGGAGAGCTTCGCTTCAATAACAAGATTGCGGACAACTGCGGGGAGGCGGAGCAAACGCAGGGCGTTGGCAACGGTGGAGCGCTCTTTACCGACCCGCTTGGCCACTTCTTCCTGGGAAAGATCAAAGGTTTCGATGAGGTTGCGATAGGCGTCGGCCTCCTCAATCGGATTAAGATCCTCGCGCTGGATATTCTCGATCAGCGCCATCTCCAGAGCAAAATCTTCACTGACATCTTTGATAACCACCGGAACTTCTAACAACCCGGCACGCTGCGAAGCCCGCCAACGCCGTTCGCCGGCAATAATCTGATAGTGGTCATCTACCCGGCGCACGACCAAGGGTTGAATGACCCCTTTTTCGCGAATCGAAGCGGCGAGTTCCTCAAGCTTGGCATCGGGGAAGGTTTTACGCGGCTGTTTATGGTTCGGTTTGATCTCTTCGATCGGACAGGAGAAATATTTACGCCCATCCTCCTGGATGGTTGTGTGCAGCAATGCCCCCATCCCTTTGCCGAGAGCGGTCTTTTTTATCATCTCTTTTCACCTTTAATGATCTCTTTAGCCAATTCGAGGTAAGCCGCCGCCCCCCGCGAAGAGATGTCGTAGAGCAGGACCGGCAGGCCGTGACTCGGCGCCTCGGACAAGCGGACATTACGGGGAACAACCGTCTCAAAAACCTGAGTCGTAAAGTGTTTACGCACTTCTTCGCTCACCTGTCGCGAAAGGTTGTTACGCGAATCATACATGGTCAGCAGAATACCGAGAAGCTCAAGCCGGGGGTTAATTTCGCGCTGTATCAACTGAATCGTCGTCATCAGCTGACTCATCCCTTCCATGGCGTAAAATTCACACTGTAGAGGAATCAAGACCGCGTCCGCCGCCGTCAGGGCATTGACCGTCAGCAGTCCCAGCGAGGGGGGGCAATCGATGATGATGTATTCGTAATCATTCTTGATTTCGGCGAGAGAGTTCTTGAGTTTCTGTTCACGCGCCAAGGCGGTGACCAGCTCAATTTCGGCGCCGACGAGATCAGTGTTGGCCGGGAGGACGTCAAGAAGCGCCAGGCTGGTGCGGACGAGAATCTCCCGCGCCGTCGCTTCGCCAATCAGGGCATGGTAGATGGTTCGTACCTGCGCCCCCTTTTCGATTCCCAGACCACTACAGGCATTGGCTTGCGGGTCCATATCGACCAAAAGGGTCTTTTTCTCGGCAACAGCCAGGGAGGCAGCAAGGTTAACGGCGGTGGTGGTCTTGCCGACTCCCCCCTTCTGGTTTGCAACGACAATGGTCTTAGCCATATTTGCCTCTGTCAGTAATTACATAAGGAGGGCAGTACGTTAACATAAACCCTCCTCACCGTTAAGAAAAAAGAGCTTCGCTCACAAAAGTTCAAGGATGATCAAGGTCCGCGCACCGTTCCCGCCGGGGAGATCAAGGTGATCGATCTTTTGTAAAGAAAACCCGGCACTCGTGAAAATTTTCTCCATTGCCATCACTTCCTTCTCCCCTTCCGGACCCTTCATGGCAATCAACCTGCCACCTGGCAGCAGAAAGGGGCGGGCAAGGCGGAGACAGTCAGGAAGAGAAGCAAAAGCCCGCGCCACCACCAGATTAAAATGACCGGCGAGAGCTGGCTCCTGTCCCAGGTCTTCGAGGCGACCATGCCGAGCGACAGCTCCGGTCAAAGCAAAGGTCCGGATCACATGCTTTTGAAAGGAGATTTTTTTTGCCACGGCATCGACACTGGTGAGGTTGAGCCCCGGCATGACCATCTTCAGTGGCAATCCGGGAAGCCCCCCGCCCGACCCCATATCGAGCAGAGTTTCATCACCGCGCAAATAAGGCAGCAGGGTCAAGGAATCGACCAGATGTTTTACCAGCGCTTCATCCCGGTTGGTGATGGCGGTCAGGTTGATACTTTGATTCCAGCGCAACAGTTCATCAAGAAATTGCAGCAATCGCTCTTCTTGACTTCTGTCGATCGTAATTCCCATCACGGCAAGAGCAGCTTGTAGCGTCATCTTCGGGTCGCCCTTTTCCTCTCCGTAACTAGCTGATATTTAAATGGAAAAAAAGAGGCTTCCAAATTTCGATTCTAAGCGCCTTTCTCTTCCCGGTGAAGGGGTGAGCTTACCCCGAAAAATGCGCTCTTTTTATCTTTTATGGAGAAGGACCGACAGGATGGCGATCGCCGCCGGGGTGACACCGGGAATCCGCGCCGCCTGACCAAGGTTGACCGGACGCACTGTTTCCAGCTTTTCGCGCACCTCGGTGGAGAGACTGGCCACCGCTTGATAATCAAAATCGACCGGGAGGGCTACGGACTCCATGCGCGCCAAACGCTGAATATCTTCGCGCTGGCGTTCGATGTAACCCTGATACTTGATCTGGATCTCGATTTGTTCATGCACCGCAGCACTGCCGAGGGCGAGCTCCGGCAGAAAACGGATCAGATCGTTCCAGGTAATTTCCGGACGACGCAGAAACTGCTCTAGGGTCGGAGCGTTTTGCAATCCCTGTAACTGATAATCTGCAAGGAGCTCGGGAGGATAACCCGAAGGGACGAGTCGCCTGGTCTTCAAGACTTCGAGTCCGGCCGCAATCGATTCTTGCTTCACCGTAAAATCGTGATAGGTCTCGGGAGCAATCAAGCCGACCTCATAACCGAACTTCCGCAGCCGGAGATCGGCATTATCTTCGCGCAAGAGAAGGCGATATTCCGCCCGGGACGTAAACATGCGATAAGGCTCACGCGTCCCCTGGGTGACAAGATCATCGATCATTACGCCGATATAGGCATCACCGCGTCCAAGAATCAAAGGCTCCCGCCCCTGCACCCGCAATGCCGCATTGATGCCGGCCATCAACCCCTGCGCCGCCGCTTCTTCGTAACCAGAGGTGCCGTTAATCTGCCCGGCATGATAAAGATTACGGATGAGCTTGGTCTCCAGGGAGGGCTTGATCTGAATCGGATCGACAAAATCATATTCGATGGCATAGGCCGGCCGCATGATTTCGACGCGCTCCAAACCGCTGAGCGAGCGATAAAAAGCCCACTGCACATCGATGGGAAGGGATGTCGACATCCCGGACGGATAGTATTCGACAGTCTCACGCCCTTCTGGCTCAATAAAGGTCTGGTGCCGCTCCTTTTCCGGGAAGCGCACCACCTTGTCCTCAATCGACGGACAGTAGCGGGGCCCCACCCCTTCGATAATCCCGGAATAAAGCGGGGAGCGATCAAGCCCTTTACGAATGATTTCATGGCTGCGCGGATTGGTGTAAGCAATGTAACAAGGAACCTGAGCCTGCTCAATCCTTGCTGTCGAGAAGGAGAAGGGCTGTGGGATAACATCACCAGGCTGCGCCTCGAGGCGCGAGAAATCGATGGTCCGCCCATCGAGACGCGCCGGTGTCCCGGTTTTGAGGCGGCCGACATTGAAACCGATTTCACGCAGCGAATCCGAAAGACCGATAGAAGGGAGATCGCCGGCCCGGCCGCCCGGATAATGCGTCAAGCCGATATGAATCAGCCCGCGCATAAATGTCCCGGTGGTGAGAATGACGGTCGACGCGCTGAAACGGACTCCGGTCTTGGTATCAACGCCGCAGACCGCCCCCTCTTCACAGTGGAGGGCCACGACTTCCATCTGTTTGAGATGGAGATTGTCGGTCTGCTCCAGAACCTTCTTCATCCGCAAGCGGTAAAGTTGTTTGTCCGCTTGTGCCCGCGAAGCGCGGACTGCCGGCCCTTTACGCATATTCAGGATACGGAACTGGATACCGGTAGCATCAATATTCTTGGCCATCTCGCCGCCAAGGGCGTCAATCTCGCGGACGAGATGGCCCTTAGCCTGTCCGCCAATCGACGGATTACAGGACATCAAAGCAATTGCATCAAGATTAATTGACAACATCAGCGTCTTCTGCCCCATGCGTGCCGCGGCCAAAGCGGCTTCGCAACCGGCATGGCCGGCGCCAACAACAATCACATCATAATGTTGGTCGTAAAGGATCACAGTTTTTTCCTGATAAGTACGATAATTATTTTACTTACAGCTGGTTAGCGTAAATGTTTCACGTGAAACAAACTATTTGCCGATACAAAAACGGCTAAAAATCCGATCAAGAATATCATCAGTCGTCGTCTCCCCGGTAATCGCTCCCAGGGCGGTCAGGACCGCACGCAATTCACAGGCAGCGAGTTCAAGAGGAGACCCATTTTGCACCAATCGTTCGAAAGAGACAAGCGCTTCCCGCGCCTGCAGCAGCGCCTCTTTGTGGCGGAGATCACAAATTAACGCCCCTTCCGCCATCTCTTCAGTCAGATCCGGGGCAAGTATTTCTTGAATTTTATCAGGTAGCAGATCAATTCCGGAATGATCGCGACAGGACACGAACAACTGCGGCAAGTCAGGCAGTGACGGAGTCACCGTACAAGGTAGATCAATTTTATTAGCGATCAGAAGGGTAGGAGTCTGCGCACAGCGCTGCAGGATCTCCTCATCGGCAGCGGTGAAACCGACCGAAGCGTCATAAACCAGCAGGACAAGATCGGCAAGGTCGAGCTTGGCAAAGGCTCGTTGCACGCCGAGTGTTTCAACAAGATCTTCACTGTCACGAATGCCGGCAGAATCGATAATACGGAAAGGAAGTCCGGACAGGACGATCGATTCCTCGATGGTGTCACGGGTCGTCCCGGGGAGAGATGAAACGATCGAACGCTCTTCCCCGACAAGGAGGTTCATCAAAGAACTCTTGCCGACATTCGGACGACCAAGGATGAGGAGAGAGGCACCGTCACGAACGATCCGCCCCTGCTCATAACTCATAATCAATCGCGTGAATTCCTGCTGCAAAAAGGTCGCGGTCACGGCGATTTGTCCTTCCTGTGCAGGGTCGATCTCATCTTCCGGAAAATCGACATAAGCTTCGATCAAGGCCAGGGTCTCCGTCACCTGATGACGCAGCGCTGTCACCAATCGGAAGATCCCGCCGTCGAGTTGCGCTACCGCCAGACGTCGCGAGGTTTCGCAGCGGGAATGGATTAAATCGACGACCGCTTCGGCCCGACTCAAATCGATCCGGCCATTTAAAAAGGCGCGACGTGTGAATTCGCCAGGGGGGGCAAGATGCAGTCCGCCCTGGATCAGGACGTCAAGAATACGACGTTGGATGATCCTTCCACCGTGACAATGAATCTCTCCGCAGTCTTCTCCAGTAAAGGAGTGCGGACCGGGGAAATAGACTGCCATGATTTCATCGACAACTTCACCTGCGGCATCGCGAAAATGACCGTGATAAAGGGTTCTGGCCTGCCATTCCTCCTTTTTTTGACTGCGTTGCACAAAGGTATTGAGCGTGACCAGGGTCAAAGGACCGCTGACGCGTAAAATAGCAATACCATATTCGCCGGGACCGGTGGCGATAGCAACGATCGTTTTATTTATATCCATGTATCATCTCAATCTACAAAAAGAGCCCTTCCGGTTGAAACGGAAGGGCTCGGAGTTCTCGGTAAAATTGACTCAGATTTTCTTCCGGTTAACGGAGAGTTGCTGGGCAATGGTTAAAACGTTATTGACCAGCCAGTAAACGACCAATCCGGACGGGAAGTTCAGAAAGAGGAAGGTAAAGACCACCGGCATGATCAAAAAAATCTTTTGCTGGATGGGGTCAAGTTGTGACGGTGTCAGTTTCTGCTGAATGAACATCGTCGCCCCCATAATCAGCGGGGTAATATAATAAGGATCTTTAACCGAAAGATCGGTCAGCCAGAAGATAAAGGGCGCGTGACGCAGTTCGATCATATTCATCAGCACTTGATACAGCGCAAAGAAGACCGGAATCTGCACAACCATTGGTAAACAACCGCCAAGGGGATTGACCCGATGCTCTTTGTAGAGAGTCATAATCTCTTTGTTGAGGGTGTCACGATCGCTCTTGTATTTTTCCCGCAGTTTCGTCATTTCCGGCTGCAGCGTTTGCATTGCCTTCATCGATTTGTAACTTTTATCGGTCAAAGGCCAGAAGATGATCTTGATCAGCACGGTGAGGAGAATGATCGCCCAGCCGTAATTACCAACATAATCGTAAAAGAATTTCAGCACATAAAAGAGTGGCTTTGCCAAAATCGCAAAAAAGCCGAGATCGACAGCTCTGACCAGTTCGTATCCGGTATCTTGAAGAATTTGATAATCAAGGGGTCCCAGATAACTGAAGTAGTTGAGAGAGACAACTCCTCCGGCAGGGATCAATAATAAAGGTGACTTAAAACGAGTTTCAACGATCGCGCCCTTTTTATGGATCGAAACATCGATCTTTTGTTGGTCCGCCGCCCCTACCGACTTAATAAAATATTTATTTTTAAATCCACTCCAGAGAACTTCATCTTTGTAATTCTTTTCCTCCTTCGACAGATCCGAGAGAGTATCAACCCGTAGTTTACTTCCGACAAGCGAAGCGGCAGCCGAGGTATCGTCAACAATATCACCGGTCAACGTTTGATCGGTATCCTCAAGCAGTGCCAGTGAAAGAGTCCCCTGCTTAGCCGCAGGGGAGGAATTTTGCACCTGGAGATCGACACCAACAGAATAAGTCTGTCCGTTAAACTTGTATGTTTTCAGCAGCGTTACACCGGAAGGGAGAAGAAACGAAAAACTGAGGCTCTTTTCTTCACTACCGCTGAGACGTAAAAATGTTTCGGCTTTATCAACGGAATAGAGAACGTGATCAGCGACAGAAAGGTCCCCTTCTCCGGTTAAAGCAAAGGTTCCACCTTGCGCAGCGGAGGTGACTAGATTGACTTCAGGAGAAGGATCATCGACTTTAGATCGATACTTCTTCAGGTAAAACTCTTTAAGACGCGCACCGCGCGTCGTGAGCACCGCCCGGTAGAAATCAGTTTCAACTGTGATCTCTTTTAGCTGAGCTGCCGGCACCTCCGTCGCTCCGGGGGTGGCTGAAGTCAAAGAACTATTTGTTATTTCTGGAGATAAAGGAGCGGCGGTAACAGCCTCGGAAGAATTTCCTGGTTGGACTGGAATAATTTGTGGCGTCGGGAAGAAGAAGGTATACCCTATCCAAAGCAACATCATTAAAGACAAAGCAACGAGCGTATTTTTATTTTCCATCTGCTTTATTGATCCTTTCTATTAACCTCAGGTTATACCGGATCATATCCACCCGGATGAAAAGGGTGACATTTTAAAATACGACGTAAAGAGAGCCAGAGACCACGCCATGGACCATAGCGTTTAATGGCTTGTAAAGCATATTCGGAACAGCTTGGATAAAAACGGCAGGCAGGAGCTGTCAGAGGGGAGACAAAACGCTGATACAAAATTATAAGGGATAACATCGCTTTTTGAATCATGACAAATTTACCAAAGCAGCGCTACGCAGACCCTTAAGGAGTTCTTCCTGACCTTGTTGTGAAGTCAATTGAGCAGCACCGGGACGTGCAAGGATAGAGAGATCAACCGAAGGAAGAAGAACATGACGAATAGACCGGAAAAATTCTTTTAATTGCCGCTTGCAGTGATTTCTTGCAACCGCATTGCCGACTTTGCGACTGACCGTGGTCCCCAGGCGCGCCGGACCATTGTCACGGATCATGTAATAAATGACAAAATGGGGCAGCGCAATGCGCCGCCCCTTACGAAAAAGCAACTGATAGATATTATGCTTGCGTATACGGCAGTCCTTGGGGAAGCTAAAATCCAAGGGCTGTTCTGTCTGCATATGTTTACTTGGTCGGAATCGTCACGACGAGTGCTTTACGTCCTCTGCTGCGACGACGCTTGATAACAAGCTGACCACCTTTTGTTGCCATGCGAGCACGAAAACCGTGGGTACGTTTTCTCCGAATTTTGCTGGGCTGATAAGTTCTTTTTGACATGATGCAACTACTCCTCACTACGGTAAAATGGGTGATGTTAAATTTGAATGGTAAGTTATAGTCACTCGCCAGAATAACGTCAAGAAAAAAATAACCTTGCCAGTTTCTATAGACTTTTGTTAGTCTGACGACTCCCAATTTCAGGTTTTTTTCATTTTTTTAATTGTTTACAATATCCACAGCTGTTTAAGAAGTTGTGGATATTTTAAGTTTTATTGGAAGTATATTCTATGCAGAATCTTTGGCGCGATACCTTAAATAAACTTGAAAATGATTTACCCCACCAAATATTTAATATCTGGATAAAACCGATTCGTTGTATCTCTATCAATGAAGAACAGATAATTATCGGCGTCCCCAATAAATTTTTCGGGGAATGGATCCGTGATCATTATTTTTCCACTCTGCAACAGGTTTTATCTAAAATCGGCGGAAAAAATTTTAAAATAAAGATAGAACTTCACGAAGGTTCTAAGAATAAAGAAAATGAAATCAAGATCCTGCCGGTCGAAGAAAAGAAACATCAGGTGGATGACAGTAAAATTAAAAATAACGTTAAAGCAAGTAATTTAAGCCCCTTATACACTTTCGATAAATTTGTATCCGGCACATCCAACCAATTTGCCTTCGCGGCCTGTCAAGCGGTTGCCAACGAACCGGCCAAATCTTACAACCCGCTGTTTATTTATGGGGGGGTTGGACTGGGAAAAACACATTTAATTAATGCTATCGGTCTGGAGATTACTAAAACCAAACCCAAGATGAATGTGATTTATTATACGGCTGAAAAATTTATCAATGAACTTATTAATTCTATCCGTTATCAAAAGATGGAAGAATTCCGTAAAAAATTTCGTTCGGCTGATGTCTTATTGATTGATGATGTGCAATTTATTGCCGGAAAAGAACGGACACAGGAAGAATTTTTCCATACATTCAATGCTTTGTATGAAGAAAATAAACAGATTGTTGTCACTTCCGATAAATTTCCGCGTGAGATCCCGGGGTTGGAAGAAAGGATCCGTTCCCGCTTTGAATGGGGTCTGATTGCTGATATCCAGGCTCCTGATAATGAAACCAAGATCGCTATTTTGCGGATGAAAGCAGAGCAGAACGGTCTTTCGATCCCGGAAGATGTCGCTTATTACCTGGCAAATTCTGTCAGCAGTAATATTCGTGAATTAGAAGGATATCTCGTTCGCATCGTTGCCTATGCGAATTTAATGTCTGTTCCGGTCACCGAAGCAACTGCGCGGGAAGTTTTAAAGCACATTTTAGTTGAAAAGAGCCGGGATATTTCGGTTGAAGAGATTCAAAAGACCGTTGCCACTTACTTTAATATCAAAGTCAGTGAGTTACGTTCAGCGAAAAGGGTTAAAAACCTGGTTCTTCCCCGCCAGATTGCCATGTATCTTTCCAGGCAGTTGACTTCATACTCTTTTCCTGACATTGGGGAAAAATTTGGCGGGAAAGATCATTCAACCATTATTTATGCCATCAAGAAGATGGAAAAACAGATGGAAGAGGATGTGCAACTCAAAACGTCTATAGAAAGTATCAGAGCAATGCTGGTTCGCTAAAAAATAAGTTATCCACGTTGCGAAAGAATTGCGATGCAGGTTGTGCACACTTTTATGAACAGTTTAACTTGTTGAAAAAAATGGTAAATTTAATCTTTTGTGTTTATCCACGCGACCTATTAATATGACTGTTTCTTTTAAAAATTTAAGGTCTTTTAGTAATAAGCGCAGTTAAGAGGAGGTAGAGATGCAATTTACTATCGAAAAAGAGGTTTTATTAAGAGGACTTGGCCGTATTCAGGGGATTGTTGAAAAGAAAACGACCCTGCCGGTGTTGTCGAATGTTCTTCTTGAAGCCAGTGACGGAGAGCTCTGTTTGACAGCAACCGATCTGGAAGTCGGTATGCGTTCAATTTATCCGGCACAAATACAAACCGAAGGACGTACGACAGTTTCAGCAAAAAAGTTTTATGAAATTGTCAAAGAACTTCCCGGTGGTGAAGTTTCCTTTCGTTCGCGGGATAATTCCTGGGTTGAAATTCGTAGCGGCAAGGCACTTTTTAATATTGTTGGTCTCCCTGCCGACGAATTTCCTCATTTCCCCAAACTGAACAAGAATGATCTCCTGCCCATGGATGGGCAGGAACTTTGTGAAATGATCGAAAAGACTTTTTTTTCAGTGTCAACGGATGAAAGTAAATATAATCTCGGCGGTATTTTTATGAAGGCGGTCGATGAAGACGGGCGCAAACTGTTGCGTATGGTCGCAACAGACGGCCATCGTCTTGCTCTGGTACAGCGTCCGATCAGTGTCGCTCCCGGAGTTGAATTAACGCGGGGAGTTATCCTGCCCCGTAAAGGGATCATCGAACTGCGGAAAATTGCCGAGGAGAGCAGCGGTACTATTTTTGTCGGTTTTATGGAAAATAATGTCGTGATTCAACGCGAGACAACAACCGTCGTCATGCGTTTGGTCGATGGCGAGTTTCCGGATTATAATCGGGTTATTCCGAAACAGCAGGGTTTTCAAGCAACGATCCGTTGTGATATTTTCCTCCATGCATTGCGGCGCATGGTGATCGTTTCGAGTGACAAGACCCGCGGTGTCAAATTGATTCTTAAACCCGGGATACTGGAAATTTCTTCATCAAACCCCGAGCTTGGTGAAGCACAGGAAGAAATTGAAGTCGAATATGATGGACCGGAAATTTCTCTTGGCTTTAACGCCCGTTACCTGATCGATATCCTCAACGCACAAAATGAATCCGCTATTTTTTTGCAGTTGCGTGATAACCTCTCCCCCGGGGTGCTGCAACCGGTCAAGGATGCCGACGCCCTCGCCGTCGTTATGCCGATGCGCTTATAGACGATCGTTGCCGCCGGCCAAGGAAGGCGATCACAACCGATGCGGATTGATAAACTTTATTTTGAACATTTTCGTAATTTAAAGACGCAACATGTTGACCCGAATGCCGGAATTAATATTATCTGGGGAGAAAACGGCCAGGGAAAAACGAATTTGTTGGAAGGGATTTACCTTTTTGCGCATTTGAAATCGTTTCGCGGCGCCGGAAATATTGATTTGATCCAGGCGCAATGGGATAATGCCCGGATTGCAGCCACTGTGAACCGCTCACAGGTCTCGCGACAACTGGAGTTGAAGATTCAGCCAGGCGGGCGGAGTTTTTTACTTGATGGCAAAAAACCCCGCCCTGTTGAAAGTCTGCTGGATGCATTACGCGCGATTCTCTTTTCCCCGGATGAACTTTATCCGCTCCGTACCCTCCCGGCAGCCCGACGCAGTTTAATCGATCGGGGGATTTTTCAACTCGATCCTTCCTATCTGGCGCAGGCGATACAGTATGAACGTGTTTTGAAACAAAGAAACCGTTTGTTACGGGAGCATGCCGGAGCGGATCTGATCCGTCCCTGGACAGTGAAATTGATTCAGTCCGGGGCAAAAATCCGCCAGGCCCGCCAGGTTTTTATTACGGAATTACAACCGCACTTACGCTCAGGGCACGAACTCCTCAGCGGCGAGCGGGAAGTTGTTGAACTCCTTTACCCGGTGGTTGCAGATAATCTTTTGCAACACGAAGAGCTGTTGGCAGTTGAACTGCAGGGGGGAGAATCGCGGGAAAACCGCCTCGGTTTGACCTGCGCCGGACCGCATCGCGATGATCCGGTCTTTGCGATGAATGGTGCGGCAGTGCGCCATGTTGCATCGCAAGGACAGTGGCGCACGCTGATTTTGAGTTTCAAAATTGCCTTGATGTATCTGTTGCAGGAACGCATCGACGCCTGGCCCGTCCTTCTTTTTGATGATATGTCGGCAGAACTCGACACGGCCCGGCAGGAAAGACTCTTTTCATTATTGACTGACTGTAAAGCGCAGGTCTTTGTGACCACAACCGATCTGCAACCCTTTTTGCGCTTTGGCCGTGCGGCGATTCATCCTTTGCACATGGCGGCCGGAGAGATTCAACCCGGATAAACACGCTCTTAACGACTTTTGGGGAAGACTTGATGATTCAGGAAAACGAAAACGACTACGGCGCTTCAAGTATCAAGGTTTTAGAAGGTCTGGCGGCAGTACGCAAGCGGCCGGCGATGTATATCGGTTCGACCGGACCGGCGGGATTGCACCACCTGGTTTATGAAGTGGTCGATAACTCCATCGACGAAGCCCTTGCCGGCCACTGCGATGAAGTCAACGTCACCATTCACCTCGATAATTCGATTACCGTTATCGATAACGGTCGCGGCATTCCGACTGACATGCACCCCACCGAAGGGAAATCGGCGGCCGAGGTCGTCATGACCGTTCTGCACGCCGGCGGCAAATTCGATAACGATTCCTACAAAGTCTCCGGCGGCCTGCACGGCGTCGGTGTTTCGGTCGTTAATGCCCTCTCCAAACGCCTCGAACTTGAAATCCGGCGCGACGGTAAAGTCTTTCGTCAATCCTATGCCGGCGGCGATCCCCTCAGTCCGCTCGAAGAGGTCGGTGAGACGAAAAATCGCGGCACCAAAATTACCTTTACCCCGGATGACGCGATCTTCGAATCGACCGAATACTCCTTCGATATTCTGTCGCAACGGCTCCGCGAGCTCTCTTTCCTCAATGCCGGCGTCAAGATCACCATTAACGACGAGCGCGAAGAAGGCAAAGAGCACATCTTTCATTATGAAGGGGGGATTATCTCCTTCGTCGAATATCTCAACAAGAACCGCTCCGCTCTCCACCCCAAGCCGATCTATTTTAAAGCAGAAAAGAGCGGCGTCGAGATGGAGGTCGCTCTCCAGTACAACGACTCCTACGACGAAAAAGTCTTTTCCTTTGCCAACAATATCAATACCCACGAAGGCGGGACGCATCTCATCGGTTTTCGTGCTGCCCTGACGCGGACGATGAACTCCTACGCCACCGCCAATGACCTGCTGAAAAAGGAGAAGGTGGCGGTCTCCGGCGAAGACCTGCGAGAAGGCCTCACCGCTGTTATCTCTGTCAAGATTCCCCAGCCGCAGTTTGAAGGGCAGACCAAGACCAAACTTGGCAACTCCGAGGTCAAGGGCTATGTCGAGTCGATGATGAATGAACGTCTCGCGGTCTTTCTCGAAGAGAATCCCAAGATCGCCCGCGAGATCATCGGCAAATCGATCGAAGCCGCCCGCGCCCGCGAAGCCGCCCGCCGTGCCCGGGAATTGACCCGGCGCAAAGGGGCTCTCGATATCTCCAGCCTCCCCGGCAAACTCGCCGATTGTCAGGAGCGCGACCCCGCCCTCTGCGAAATCTATCTGGTCGAGGGAGATTCCGCCGGCGGCAGTGCCAAGCAGGGACGCGACCGCAAGTTTCAGGCGATCCTCCCCCTGAAAGGCAAGATTCTCAACGTCGAGAAGGCCCGCTTTGATCGGATGATCTCTTCCCAGGAGATCGGCACGCTGATCACCGCTCTGGGGACCAGCATCGGCAAAGAAGATTTTGATGTGGCCAAGCTCCGCTACCACCGCATCATCATCATGACGGACGCCGACGTCGACGGCCAGCACATCCTCACCCTGCTCCTCACCTTCTTCTACCGGCAGATGGAAGAGATCATCAAGCGCGGTCACCTTTACATTGCCCAGCCGCCTCTGTATAAAGTCAAGCGCGGCAAGAAGGAGCTTTACCTCCTCAATGAAGCGGCGATGCAGAATTATCTCCTCGAAGAAGGGACCGAGGACACCATCCTCACCCTCGAACAGGGGAATAAGACCTACAGCGGAAAGCAGATCATTCCGTTCCTCAAGCAGATTGTCGAATACAAAACCATTCTTGACAACGTCGTCCGTAAAGGCTTGAGCGAAGAGTTGGTCCGCCTCTTTCTCCGTCTCGGGGTGCGGCCCGTCGAAGAGATGGAAGGGCTCATGCCCTTCTTCAGCAACCTTTCCAGTGTCTGGCCGGACAGTGATTGTCAGCAGCTCCCCGACAGCCGGATTGTCATACGTCACGGCAATCTCCGTCTCACCCTCGATCCTCAGACCCTGCGGATTCTCGCGTCCCACGAATATACCCTGCTCACCGCCAGTCACCGTAAAGTCCGCGAAATCTTTGGAAAAGGCGGCGTAACGGTGGTGTCGGAAGGGAAAGAACTGCTGCGGACTACGCATGGCCTTGATCTTCTCGCTTTTTATATGGAGAGTGCCAAGAAGGGACTGTCCATCCAGCGCTACAAAGGTCTCGGTGAGATGAATCCCGAGCAGCTCTGGGAAACGACGATGAACCCCGAAAACCGCACCCTGTTGCAGGTGAAGATCGAAGATGACATCGAGACCGACGGAATCTTTACGGTATTGATGGGCGATCAGGTCGAACCGCGCCGTAACTTTATTGAAATGAACGCCCTGAACGTCTCGAATCTGGATATTTAATCCCCCCGGCAGAAGGCGGGTTCCATCTCCGCCCTGCCAACTCATAGATGAGGTTGGAATGCTTGAACCGATCGTGAAAAAGACCGCCGTTAATATTGAAGACGAGATGAAGCGCTCCTACATGGATTACGCGATGAGCGTCATCATCGGCCGGGCGCTGCCGGATGTGCGTGACGGGCTGAAGCCGGTGCACCGCCGCTGCCTCTTTGCCATGCATGAAATGGGGAACGACTGGAACAAAGCTTACAAAAAGTCGGCCCGCGTCGTCGGTGACGTTATCGGTAAGTACCATCCGCATGGTGATACCGCCGCTTATGACACCATCGTCCGGATGGCCCAGGACTTTTCCCTGCGCTATCCCCTCGTTGATGGTCAGGGTAACTTCGGCTCGGTTGACGGCGACCGGCCGGCAGCGATGCGTTATACCGAAATTCGTATGGAACAGCTTGCCCACGAATTGCTCAACGATCTGGAAAAAGAGACCGTGGAGATGGGGCCGAACTACGACGGTTCGTTGTATGAGCCGCTGGTCTTCCCTGCCAAATTCCCCAATCTCCTGGTTAACGGTTCCTCCGGCATTGCCGTCGGCATGGCGACCAACATTCCTCCCCACAATCTCAATGAAGTCATCGACGGCATTATCGCCTACATCGCCAATCCGCTGATCACCGTCGATGAGTTGATCGCCATCATCCCCGGTCCCGACTTTCCGACCGCCGGCTTTATTTATGGACGCGAAGGGATCGTGCAGGGCTACCGCACCGGCCGCGGCATTGTGCAGATGCGCGCCCGCGCCTTTGTCGAGACCCAGAAGAAGAACGAACGCCAGTCGATCGTCGTCACCGAAATCCCTTATCAGGTCAACAAAGCCAATCTGATAACCAAGATTGCCGAGCTCGTCCGCGAAAAGAAGCTCGAAGGGATCTCCGACATTCGTGACGAATCGGACCGGGACGGCATGCGCATCGTCATCGATCTCAAGCGCGACGAAAACCCCCAGGTGCTCCTCAATCACCTGTATAAACAGACGCAGATGCAGACCTCTTTCGGCATCAACATGCTGGCGATTGTCGCCGGCCGCCCCAAGGTGCTGTCGATCCTTGACGCCATTGTTCACTTTGTTGATCACCGCAAAGAGATCGTCGTCCGCCGCACCATCTTCGAACTGAAGAAGGCCGAGGCCCGCGCCCATATCCTCGAAGGCTTGAAGATCGCCCTCGACTGGCTTGATGCGGTGATTGAATTAATTCGTGCCGCAAAGAATCCGGAAGAGGCCCGTCAGGGGCTGATCGCCGGCACCTTTGCCGATCCCGAGTGGCTGGCGAAGTTTGACATTGCCGTCCCCCTGGAGATGGAGAACCAGCGCCCGCAGCTCTCCGAGAAACAGGCCCAGGCCATCCTCGAAATGCGTCTGCAGCGCCTCACCGGTATGGAGCGCGATAAGATTCTCAATGAATACGGGGAAATTCAGCAGTTGATTGCCCGGCTCAAAGAAATTCTCGGTTCCGAGAGTGAAATTTACAAGATTATCATCAATGAACTGAACGAGATCAAAGCCAAGTTCGGCGATGTCCGCCGCACCCAGATTATCGATCTCAGCGCCGAAATCACCCTCGAAGATACCATTGTCGAAGAGGATATGGTGGTGACGATCAGCCACACCGGTTATATCAAGCGCAGCGCCAGCTCCCTGTACCGGGCGCAGCGCCGCGGCGGCAAAGGCAAGAGCGGGATGAAGACCAAAGAAGAGGATTTCGTTGAGCACCTCTTCGTCGCTTCGAGCAAAGATTACATGATGTTCTTTACCGATCTCGGCCGCGTTTACTGGCTCAAGGTCTATGAAATCCCCGAAGGGGGCCGGGCAACGCGGGGCAAAGCGATCGTCAATCTCCTCAATCTCCAGGCCGGCGAGAAGATCACTGCCATCCTTTCGGTCAAGGAATTCGATGACGAGCGCTATATCATGATGGCGACCCGTCAGGGGGTCGTCAAAAAGAGCCCGCTCAAAGAGTACAGCAATGTGCGGGTCGGCGGTATCATCGCCGTCAATCTCGACGAAGGCGACCGCCTCATCGCCGCCGCCCTTACCGATGGCAGGCAGCACGTTCTCCTGGCTTCGAAGAACGGCAAATCGATCCGTTTTGCGGAGGAAGATGCCCGTCCCATGGGCCGCGTTTCCCGCGGCGTGCGGGGGATGACCCTCGAAGGGGATGATGTCGTCATCGGCATGGAGATCATCAAAGCCGATGCCGAGAGTTCGACGATCTTTACCGTCACCGAAAACGGCTACGGCAAGCAGACCGAGCTCGCCGAATACCGCGTGCAGAGTCGGGCCGGTAAAGGGATTATTACCATCAAGACGACCGAGCGGAATGGTCATGTCGTCAACCTTATGCAGATGACTGACATCAACGATTTAATGCTGATCACCGATCAGGGCAAGATTCTGCGCGCCTCGGTCTCCCAGTTTTCCGTTATCGGCCGTAACACCCAGGGAGTGCGACTGATGGTCCTTGAACCGGGCGAACGGATTGTGGCGGTGGCGCGACTCGCAGAGAAGGACGAAGAGCATGATGGGGATGATGGATATCCGGAAGCTACAGAAGAAGCTGCTGAAGGAGGAGCTGAAACGCTCTAGGCAGAAATCCTTCTTCTGGCGACGCGGACTCCCCGGAGTACTACTGGTTCTGGTTCTGCTCTTCGGCGGACTCCTTTACTGGACCAACCGTATGGAGTCCGCCCTGGAAGAAGACTACAGCAAGGCCGCCCTGGCCATCAGCGAAAGGGATTACCAGCAGGCCCTCGATTATTATGAAGGGATTTACCGCCGCAATCCGACCTTCCACCTTGCTGGCCAGGCATTGTATCAGGGCGCGGAGATCAAAAATCTTTATCAAAAGCGCTATCCCGAGGCGCTCCTTGATTACCTGACGCTGCAGCAAAAGTATCCGGAGGAGTCCGCCCTGGTACGGGATTCCCAGGTTCGCATTGCAGAGATCTATAAAAACCGGCAGCGCGACTATCTGCGCGCTGCCGATGAATACCGTAAGGCTCTTGATCTCGGGGTGAAGAACCCCGATCAGATTCAATACGAAATCGCTGACAGTTACTTCCGGCAGGAAGCCTATCAGCAAGCCGTCGATGCCTTTGCCGAACTGCGGCAAAGTTACCCGCACAGCCCCCTGTTGGCGGAAGCGGGCTATCGGGTGGCAACAGTCTACTCCCTGCTTGGGGAGAGTGACGCGGCGATACAGGGCTTTCGCGAGGTGATGGGGCGTTGGCCGACCAGCCCTTATGCGATTGAAGCCCGCTTTGGTCTGGCGGTTGTTCTCGAAGAACGGGACAATTTTGCCGAAGCTTTAAGCCTGCTCCACTCCCTGCGGGGGGAGTACAGCAATGCCGAGGCCCTGGACAAAAAGATCGAGATGTTGGAGCTCCACATGAAGAAGAAGCAAAGGAGATAAAATGACAAAGATCTCCGTCGTCGGCGCCGGCAGCTGGGGGACCGCCCTGGCCAAGCTTTTGGCCCATAAAGGCTTTGCTGTCACCCTCTGGGCCTATGAAACCGACCTCGTCGAGCGGATGCGGGCGACCCAGTGCAACGACCTGTATCTCCCCGGCATCACCCTCCCCAAAAATCTGGAAATCAGTGCCGATCTCGTCGCCGCGGTGCAAGATCGCGATGTCGTCGTTCTCGTCCCCCCTTCGCAGGTCATGCGTCAAGTCGCGCTGCAGGCATCTCCCCACATCAAGGCGGGGACGTTGATCGTCTCGGCTTCCAAAGGGATAGAAAATGATACCCTGCTGCCGATGTCCGATCTCCTGCTGGAGACACTGCCGCCGCTGCTGCATGCGCGTCTCACTTTCCTTTCCGGTCCTTCCTTTGCACGGGAGGTCGCTATCGGCATGCCGACCGCCGTTGTCGCTGCTGCCCACCAGTCTGAAGCCGCCTGCGCAGCGCAGCAAATTTTCAGCAATGAAGTCTTCCGGGTTTACACCACCGACGATGTCATCGGCGTCGAACTCGGCGGCGCGGTCAAGAATGTCATCGCCCTGGCGGCCGGCGTCGTCGACGGTCTCGGCTTCGGCTACAATACCCGGGCTGCCCTGATCACCCGCGGACTGGCAGAGATGACTCGTCTCGGCCTCGCCATGGGAGCCCGCGCTGAAACCTTTGCCGGACTGGCCGGCATGGGCGACCTCGTCCTCACCTGTACCGGCGACCTTTCCCGCAATCGCTCGGTCGGTATCGAGCTCGGTAAAGGGCGCAAGATTGCGGCGATTCTTGACGGGATGAACGCTGTGGCAGAAGGCGTGCGCACCACCCTTTCGACCTGGCAACTCGCCAAACGCCTGCATGTTCCCATGCCGATAACCGAGCAGGTTTACCAGATTCTTTATGAAGACAAAGACCCCGGTCGAGCCGTGACCGAACTCATGCTGCGTGAGCTCAAAGACGAGCGCCACTGAAAAATTTCACGAGAAAGGATCAACAGGATGAAACGAGTCGTATTATTAATCCTCTTCCTCTGCGTCGCCGCGACCCCGGCTTTCGCCAAAGAAGTGGTGGTTATCGAAACCGGCAAAGGGGCGATCACCGTTGAGCTCGACGAGGTCAACGCACCGATTTCCGTAAAAAACTTCCTGGCTTATGTTGATCAGGGTTTCTATAAAGAGACGATTTTTCATCGCGTCATCCCCGGTTTCATGATTCAGGGCGGCGGGCTGACAGCCGAGCTGCAAACCCGTCCGCCGACCAATGCGCCGATCAAGAATGAAGCCGGCAACGGGCTGAAGAATCTGCGCGGCACGATCGCCATGGCCAGAACCGGGATTGTCGACAGCGCCACCAGTCAGTTTTTTATCAATCTGGTCGATAACAAATCTCTTGACCACCGCGACCAAAGTTCCTCCGGTTTTGGTTATGCCGTCTTTGGTAAGGTCGTTGGCGGCATGGATGTGGTCGACAAAATTGCCGCCACCCCCACCGGGCTGAAGAACCGTTTCAGTGATGTTCCGCTTGAAACCGTTGTCATCAAAGAGGTGCGGCGGGTGAAGAAGTAAGGCACCACCCCCCGACCCCCTCCTTGAATAAGGAGGGGGAGAAAAAGCAGCGCTTCATCGCCAGAAGGAGGCAGGAGTGCCCGGTCTCCGTATCATGACCTATAATGTCCGTGCGTTTTGCCACCATCGCGACGGTCTCGCCGCGGTCGAGGCAGTGATAGCGGCATCGGCTCCCGATATCGTCGCCTTGCAAGAGGTCGATAGCGGTGGCAACGACCTCCAGGCTCTTTCCCGGCGGCTCGGCATGCGTCTCTACGTCGCGCCGGGTCATTGCGGCAATGCCTTCCTGTCCTACTATCCCCTCCATCATCTGCAATCCTTTACCTTAAGCGATCAGGGCTGCTGCCTGCGTGCCGAACTCGATTTCGGGCAAAAACGCATGCACTTTTATAATGTCTGGATCGACGGGGCGCGGCAGCATAAAGAGCAGATCAATTCGCTCCTTGGCGACGACCTGCTCGGGGCCCAGCATCTCGGGGTTCCATCCTTGATTCTCGGTGATTTTGGCGATCATCGCCGTGGCGGGATCAACTGGGAGCTTTTTGTCGCTTTGCAGCGGGTCAGCCGACCCTTGGTGCACGGCACCTACCCCGCCTGGCTCCCCTTACTGGCGCGGGATCGCGCTTATATCCTCGGCGAACTCCAGGTTCTTGCCATTGAAGTAGTGCGCAATCGTCAGGCCCGGCAAGCCTCATCGCACCTGCCTTTACTCTTGACGGTCGAAATTACCGATTTACGCAAATATTTGAAAATTACCCCCTCATTTTCGACAAGAAAGCTCGAAATTGCAACAGGTTAGAACTCATTCTTCAGGTTGTGCATAACGTTGTGGATATTGTGGATAACTGTGGAAAACCCGGCATATGTTTACGGCGGGCAGCAGCCGCAGATTGAACGGAAAAGGGTTGTGCTCAGATAGCGGTCGCCGCGGTCAGGGAGGATGACGACGATGACGCCGCTGCTCAATCCCTGTGCCACCTGCAGGGCTCCGGCCACCGCCGCCCCGCTTGACATGCCGGCAAAGATTCCCTCCTCCACCGCCAGCAATCGCGCCCGTTCAAAAGCGTCCTCGTCGTCGATGGTCAGTTTGCCGTCGAGGCGATCCACATCGTAAATTTCCGGAACGATCGCTTCCTTCATATTTTTCAGCCCCTGAACTTTATGGCCGAGGCGCGGCTCGATGCCGACGACTTGAATCGCCGGATTGACTTCCTTGAGAAATTTCCCCGCCCCCATCAGGGTCCCTGATGTCCCCATCCCCGCCACAAAATGCGTCACCTTCCCCGCTGTCTGTTCCCAGATCTCCGGTCCCGTCGATTCAAAGTGCGCCAGGGGATTGGCGGGATTCGCGTACTGGTTCGGCATGTAGTAGCGCTGCGGATCAGCAGCCAGGATCTGGTGGGCAAGACGAATCGCTCCGTCCGTCCCTTCCTGTGCCGGTGACAGAACAACTTCGGCGCCGTAGGCTTCGAGAACACTGCGGCGTTCGACACTGACACAGGCCGGCATCGCCAGCTTGACCTTGTAGCCGCGTGATGCACCGATCATCGCCAGGGCGATACCGGTATTTCCCGACGTCGGTTCGAGAATGATCTTCTCCCGTGTCAGTTCACCGGACGCTTCGGCGTTGCGGATCATCCACCAGGCCGGCCGGTCCTTGATCGAACCGCCGGGGTTATTCCCTTCAAGCTTGGCGAGGATGTGGACCTGCGCCGGGAGCTGCAGACGTTGTAAGGCCACCAGGGGGGTACGGCCGATGGCGGCGGTCAGATCATGGAGAGTCTTCAGAGGCATAACGGGGTGAATCCTTCCGTTGGAAGTTGGCAAAGAGCGGCGGAAGTATAGCAGCCCCGGCAAGTGACCTCAACAGGGAAGTGTTGAGGAGAGTGAGCGGCCGACTTCGCCGGGAAAATCGACACTTGCATTTAATCTCTTATCTGGTAAATTTACAAAAATTAGCCGTTTCCAAGTAATGGGAAAAAAGGGACGTATTGACAGGATGAAATTATATGCTTGACATACTGTTTTGGTAATTGATAAATTTGCGACAAGTTTTAAAACGCAGTTCTTTTTTTGATCAATGACGAAAGAAAAATCGGGATGAAGTTAATCGATAAAATCGGACAAATCGGCAGTAAGTTCTACCTTGTCCCCATTTTCCTTCTTTTCAGCCTCTGTTTTACTGTGTCGCTCTTTGCTCTCCCGGTGAATGATCTTGCACCCGATTTCTCTCTGGCGCTCCTTGACGGCAAGAAGGTCTCTCTCAGTGATTATAAGGGGAAAGTGGTCATCCTTAAAATCGGCACCACCTGGTGTCCCGGTTGTCGGGATCAGGATCGGGAATTACAGAAGATCGATGCGTTTATCAGTGAGGCGGGGGTTACGCTCATTCAGGTCTTTGCCGATGACCCGGTTGACGCGATCAAAGCTTATCAGCGGCAATTCCCGATGAAAAGCCCGATGGTGACTCTGCTTGGCGATGCCAAAATGATGCGTGATTATGCGGTCTACGCCATTCCGCGCCTGATTATCCTTTCCCCGGAGCAAAAAGTTTTGAGTGATGCCACAGGAATGAGCGGAGAAAAAATTAAGGCGCGAATTTTGCAAAAATGATGAAAAATGTTTTATGGTCAGTATCGGCTGTCAGTTTATAAACGCCTGTTTTTTTGTTGGAAGTGTGCTGTTTTGTTTGTAATTATTCTTTGTCTCAAGTAGGGTATGCCGGTCATGGTTGTGGTTGTTCTGCAACAAAATAAAAAAGCAGTTTACAAAATCGCAACAACTGTCACCAACATGTAACTTGTTTGCTCATCATGATTGCGGTAGAAAAGTTTTTCCACTGTTTATGTTTATAGTGCCGCCGGTCGTCTTGAAAAACGCGGCGGAAACTCGATCAACCAATCACAGGAGGCAACAACATGAAGAAACAGATGAAATGGCTTCTCGCGGCTTTGGCTCTCGCAGCCCTCGCCACCCCGGCATTCGCCGTCACCGCTGACATGACCGGTACTCTGGCGGTGCGTGGCATCATGACCAACAACTTTGATGCCAATGATGACGCTCAGGATCATGGCAAATTCATGGATCAGCGCTTCCGTCTCTTCACCAGCGTTGCCGCCAACGAGAATGTCAAAGCTGTCCTCGGTCTGGAAGTTGACAATGTCATCGGTCGTACCGACAAGGCTGGTGCTTCCACAACTTACACTGTCGCTGGTACTGTTCCTGCTCCTACCACTCCTGGCACAATCACTATCCCCGGTGCGGCTGCCGGTAAAGACCTCGGCGCCATGGGGACCGACAAAACCGCCGCCCTCGAAATCAAGCACCTCTATCTTGACTTCAAGATTCCGAGCCTCGGCGCCAATGTTAAAGCCGGCTCGCAGCCCTTCAACTTCGGCCGTGGCATGGTCATCAACGATGACGCTGCCGGCCTCGTCTTCACCATGCCCTGTCCGGCAATTCCGGACAACAAGCTGGAGCTCTCCTGGATCAAGACCAGTGAGGCAACGTCTGCCAGCGGCGAGGATGATGGTGATTTCTACGGCGCCAAATACGCGATGAAAGTTGCCGGCATCGGCGTTGCCCCTTATGCCGGCTACTATACCGCCGGGGTTGGTGCTCTGACCAAGAGCGAAACTGATGCCGCCTTCTTTGGTGTCGATGTCGACGGCAAAGCCGGTCCTTTTGGCTATGCTTTGACCGCGATCTACAACAACTGGAACAACGCCACCACGGACGGCAGTTCGCTCTCCCTCTACGGTAAAGGCACCATGGCGATGGGTGACACCACGCTCAGCCTCGAAGCCGCCCGCATGGGTGACGATAAAAATGGCGGCAACTCCATGAGCCTGGCGCAAAATGCCGCGACCGGCCCGGTTGTCAATGTTTCGGAGATCACCACCGGCGGCATGTACACCTCCAACAGCTCTGGCGTTGCCAACATTGGCGGCGCTGCGACCCTCTACACCACCAACTGGCTGTATGTAAAAGCCGGCGTTGTGCAGAAGCTCAGCGATTCGATGAAAGTTTCTGCTTATCTTGCTCACATCGCCCAGGCCGAAGATTCCAGCCCGACTACTGATGCAAAAACCATCGGTCAGGAAATCGATGCCTACTTCGACTACACCATCGTCCCAGGTCTTGGCTTCAATGTTATGGCCGCCTACCTCCTCGCCGATGACGATATCAGTG
Source organism: Deltaproteobacteria bacterium HGW-Deltaproteobacteria-4 (assembly GCA_002841765.1). Taxonomy (NCBI): domain Bacteria; class Deltaproteobacteria; species Deltaproteobacteria bacterium HGW-Deltaproteobacteria-4. The sequence continues at coordinate 54,967 of PHAV01000009.1, forward strand.
CTACCGGCAATGCTGACAACGCGTACAAACTTGCTACCAGCTTGAACTACAAGTTCTAATTGTCGCCGCAAGGCGCATGTGCTACAAAAAGGCCGGGCATTTTGCCCGGCCTTTTTGCTTAAGGACGGGTGAGTCGGGGGTTTTTACTTCACCACCCCCCGGCCCCCTCCTTAAAAAAGGAGGGGGAGGTTATGCGAACTGCGTTGAAAATACCTTTAGAGGTTCCCTTTGGGAGCCTGAAGAGCTAAACTGCACTCCTCACCTTCTGGAGGCACCTATGTCAGTCAACGTCAAATTATCGGAAAGCCTGGTCGACCAGGCGCGGCGCACCGCCCAGATCCAGCACCGCTCCGTCCCCAAACAGATCGAATACTGGTCGCAAATTGGCAAGATCGCCGAGGAAAACCCTGACCTCCCCTTCGCCATGATTCGCGATATCCTGATCGCCGATCAAGAAGAGCCGGTCGGTGAATACCGGTTCGGCTGATGCGTTTACTTGTCACTCCAACTTTTGAGCGCACGGTCAAGAAACTGCATCCCCGGCAGAAAGCCGACCTCGATGCGGCCATTCGTGTTATTGCCAGCCATCCGGAATCCGGCGAAGCCAAGTGTGGCGACCTGATTAACGTCCGGGTTTATAAGTTTCGCCTGGTGAACCAGCTTTGCCTGCTGGCTTACCGTATCCTGGATGCCGAGAGCCTGAAACTTCTCGCCGTCGGCCCGCATGAGAACTTTTATCGCGACCTCAAGCGGGTCGAATGATTTGTAGGAGCAGGCTCTAGTCTGCGACGATCGCGAGCAGGAGATCACGAAGCGTTAAGCCTAAAAAGGCAATTAGCCGCTGATAAGTTCGGATAAAATCTGATAAAAGTTCATTGTGTTGACCCGTTATTTGTCTTTATCCGTAGTTATCCGCTTTTTTCAGCGGCCAAATGATTTTTCAGTTTAAATTCCCCTTCAACTTCGGAGATTTTATGTTGCGTACTTTACTCCTCCTCTTGCTCCTCCCGGTCGCTGCGACGGCCACGGTCCTCCCGGAAAAGCTGGCAACGGACTTCGCCCCCATCGACGGCGTTGTCGTGCTGGCAACGCCGGAGCAGGTCCTGATCGATCGTGATGCCGCCAGTGGCATCGTCGTTGGGGACCTCTTTGCCATCCTGACGCCGGGCGCGCCGATTTTTCATCCGACCAGCGGGGCCATCCTCGGCACCAGCCAAAGCGTCACCGGTTGGCTGCGGGTGGCCGGGGTGCGCAGTGGCTACAGTGAGGCAACGTTGCTGCCGGCAAGTGCCATGGCGACGATCGGGGCTAAAATCAGCCGCTTTACCGAAGCCGAAGCGGTCTTTATCGATACGCCCGGCAGCGCCGCCGACCTTTATCCGCAGCTGCAGAGCGCCCTGCCGCAGGTGCGCTGGCTCGGCTACTTCCGCAGTCCGGCGGTGTTGCCAGCCTCGAGCCAGACGCCGCGCCTCCTCTTTACCGCCGCTGACAACACCCTCGAAGTGCGGGAAGAGCGCAGCGGCCTGTTGCGCCGTTATCCCCTGGCCCTTCCGGCCCCTGTCGCTGCGCCGGTGGTGAAAACGATTCCAGCAACCAGTTCCAGTGGTTACTGGAACGGTCCGGCGCAAAAGGGCGTGGCGCGCGCTCTGGAGATTGCCGATCTGGACGGTGACGGCCGCTTTGAAACGATCACCGCCACCCATCACGGCATCGAAATCGGCCGCTTTAGCGGCAAAGAGTATCAAAAGCTTGCCGAGCTCAACCTCGGCCTCAGTCACAACATTCTGGCTGTCGATGCCTTCGACAGTGACAGCGACGGTAAAATGGAGCTCTGGGTGACTGCCAACCGCGAGACCGAGCTCGATTCGCTGGTGCTGCTCTGGGATGGCAAGAGTCACATCAAGGCGGTCGCCGGACATTTGAACTGGTGGCTGCGGGCGCTCACCCTCCCCGGTGCCGGCCGTACTTTGCTGGCGCAGAAGATGGGGGCCGAAGACTTTAGCGGCGCGATCACGCAGATCGCCCTGCACAACGGTCAGATCAAGACGGCGCCGGCCGCCCTCCCCGCTCCTCTTTCGCTGTATGGCCTGGCGCGTCTCGGCACCCCGGACAATCCCCTGACGGTGCAGCTCAACGCCTACGACAATCTGGTTGTCCGGGCGGAGAATGGTGAAGTCCTGCAGGAGTCGGACGGAATCTACGGCGGCAGCGAAGCCTTTATCCCCCGACTCGATCCCCTGCGTCATAGCAGTAATGATGAAGTCCGTTATGTTTACCCGGCGCCGCGTTTGGAAGTGGTGGGGAGCAACACCTTCCTTGCTCCGGCCAATATCGGCTCGCGCACCTTCAAGCGGCATCGCCTCTTCAAGGAATCCCGTCTCGATCTTTTGCAGTGGGACGGCGCCCAGCTCCGCCCCCTCAGCAGCGGCCGCGTCGAAAGTGGTTATCTGGTCGATTACCGCTACGCCGATATCGACAATGACGGTCGCAAAGAGCTGGCGTCTCTCCTCGTCACCGCCCGTCCCGGCCTGACCGGCAAGGGGCGTTATCTGATCGTCGTCAATGAAACAGTCTTACCGGAGTAAAATATGATTATCCGCTCGACCGCCTTTATCAAGAGCGCCGTCAACCCCGAAGCCTATCCCGACCCGATTCTGCCGGAAGTCGCTTTTTGCGGGCGCAGCAACGTCGGCAAGTCGTCGTTGATCAACATCCTCGTCAACCGCAAAAGCCTGGTGCGCACCTCGTCGACGCCGGGGCGGACGCAGTTGATCAACTTCTTTACGGTCAATGACACTCTGAGCCTGGTCGATCTCCCCGGTTTCGGTTATGCCGAGGTGCCGCTGCCGGTAAAGAAGGCCTGGGGGCCGATGATGCGCACCTACTTTGAAGGGCGCCCGAGCCTTTGCGCCGTCATCCTCCTTTTCGATATCCGCCGCACCCCGCGCGAAGAAGAGCTGATGCTCATCGACTGGACACGGCAGTACGATATCCCTCTGATCCCGGTGGTGACCAAAGCCGACAAGATCACCAAGGGGCAGCGCGCCCAACATGTCAGGGATATCGCTGCAGCCAGCGGCATAAATGCCAGTGAGTTTACCCTCTTCTCGACGATCAGCCGCGAAGGGAAAGACGCGATCTGGGCTCGCATCGAAGCAGCAACGGCCGGCTTTGAGTTGTCGCGAGAGAAGGGGAGCGAGAGCAGCGAGGAAGTGGGCAAGCTGGAAGAGTAGGAGCGGGCTCCAGTCCGCGATCATCGCAGGCAGGTGCCTGCTCCCACAAACAATCACCAAACAAAAAGAGCGCAACCCGCCGTGGGTTGCGCTCTTTTTGTTTGGTATGAAGAAAAAATCAGGCGACCTTGAGGACAATCTTGCCGAAATGCTTGTCCTCTTCCATCATCTGCTGGGCAGCGACCACCTCTTCGATCGGGAAGACCTTTTCGATGATCGGGACGATGCTGCGATCGGCAAATTTGGGGAGGGCGGTCTTGATGAACTCGGCAGCAATTTCGCCTTTGTCCGCGACCGGCCGGGAGCGCAGCACCGAGCCGATGATCTGCTGGCGCTTGACCATCATCAGGGCGATGTTGAGCTCGGCCTTGATGCCGCTGATCACGCCGATACTGACCATCCGGCCGGCATAACCGAGGGAGTTCATGTTTGGTGCCAGATACTTGGCGCCAACATGGTCGAGGATGACATCGACCCCCTTCTTGGCAGTGAACTCCTTGATGACCTCGGTGAAGTCGGGGGTGGTGGTGTAATCGATGACGAGATCGACGCCGAGAGCTTTAACCCGCTCGATCTTGCTCGGGTGGGCGGTGACAATGATCTTGCACGTCGGTGTCAAAGCTTTGACGAGTTGGATAGCTGCAGTGTTGACGCCGCCGCCGCCGCCGTGCAGTAAGACGGTGTTGCCATCCTTCAGGCCGCCGATGATAAAGACGTTGAGAAAGGCGGTGATGTACGACTCGCAGACGCAGGCTGCTTCTTCAAAACTCATCGTCGCCGGGATGGGGATGAGATGACTGGCGTAAGCGACGGCATATTCGGCATAACCGCCACCACCGACCAACGTCATCACCCGGTCACCGACCTGACAGTTGCTGACTCCGGTGCCGAGTTCGGCGACGGTGCCGGCAACTTCGAGGCCGAGGATGGGGGAATCCCCCGGCGGCGGCGGATAGTTGCCGGCACGCTGCACGAGATCCGGGCGATTGATCGAGGTGGCGACGACCTTGATCAGAACCTGTCCTTCTTTGACCATCGGTTGTTCGGCTTCGCCGACGGACAAAACTTCTACTCCACCGAATCCGCTCATGAGGACTGCTTTCATGCTGATCTCCTTTTGAATGATTTATTGGGGCAATCGGGGCGCGCGATAAAAGTCACCACCCCTAACCCCTCCTTAACAAAGGAGGGGGACTATAAGCTTTAAGCTCCCCTTCTTATTCAAGGAGGGGCTGGGGGTGGTCGAATTTAGTTCTTCTCCTCCCGCGGTTTCTGCCCGCTGCGGACAAAACGATAACCTCTCCCCCGCTCGGTGAGAAAATGGACGGGGCGCGACGGGTCGAGCTCGAAATATTTCCGCAGCCGCACAATAAAGTTGTCGAGAGTGCGGGTTTCACTGTCCGGTGACACCCCCCAGACCGATTCGAGAAGTTCGGGGCGGGTCAAGGTTTCTCCTTCGCGGCTGAAGAAGATCTGCAGCATGCGCACTTCCAGTTCGGTGAGTTCGACGGCCCCGTGTGCGGTCTTGGCGCGGCGGCCGCGAAAATCGACCTCATTGGCACCAAAGGCGTAGCGCTCGGTCGTCCCTGCTTCCGGGCGATACCATTCGGAGCGGCGCAGCATCCCCTGCACACGCAACAGGAATTCGGAGAGGTTGAAGGGTTTGGTCATATAGTCGTCAGCGCCGAGTTCGAGGCCGCGGACCCGGTCATCTTCATTGCCGCGGGCAGTGAGGATCAGAATCGGCAGGCGTTTATTCCTTTCCCGAATCTGTTGGCAAATGCGCAGTCCGTCCATATCCGGCAGCATGAGATCGAGGACGACCAGAGAGAAACGACCGGTTTCGAGAGCGGCCAAGGCCGCTGTCCCGGTCTCGACATGAAGAACTTCGAAACCGTCGGCTTCGAGGTTGAAGAGTATCCCCTGGGCAATATGGGTTTCATCCTCCACCAAAAGGATCTGGGGTCGGTTCATGCGTTGCTCTCCGGGGAGTTGAGGGGAAGGCGGATGTGGACGGCGCAGCCCTGCCCGACCCCGGCGCTCTCCATCCAGACTTTACCTTGATGATGGCGAACCACGGTCTGGACAATAAAGAGACCAAGACCGCTGCCGCGAATATTTTCATCTTTGCGCCGGGCGCGATAGAACATATCAAAGACCTTGCTGATCTCTTTACGCTCCAGACCTCGCCCGCAATCGGCGACAACGAGGTGGGCAAAATGGCCGTCCCGTTTGAGGGAGACGGTGATGTTCGGTGAGTCGTCGGAATAAAGGACGGCATTCTCGACCAGATTGCGCAGCGTCGTCTCCAGGGCTTCGGTTTCGCCGAGAATCTTCAGGCCCTCTTCGATATCGAGCGTCATCACCCCGGCCCGCGGCAGTGAATACTGGCGGGGGCGAAGATAGCCGCTGACCAGGACCGAGAGATCGATCGGCACCAGGTGGAGCCGGGTGTCGCGCTGTTCAAGGCGATTGGTGGCGAGGAGGTTGTCGATGAGGCCGCCGAGACGTTCAGTATCGCTGAGCATGGTGTCGATAAAGATCTCAAGTTTTTCCGCTGGCGGGCGGCGCAAGCGGATCGTTTCGAGATGAAGACGCAGCGAAGCGAGGGGGGATTTGAGTTCGTGGGTGACCTGGGCGACAAAATTCTTCTGGGCCTGATTGAGGGCGACCTGCCGGCGCCAGAGATGATGAATGACATAAACGCTGACAAGGAGGAGAGCGAGAAGAAAGAGTCCTTCGACGAGAATGAACCAGTCGGCTCCGGAAGGGAGGACGACCGGGCCGTACTTCTGCGCCAGCTTACCGAGGCGCCGCTGGTTGCGGACAAACCAGATGATCCAGGATGCGACCAATCCGACCCAGAGAATCTGGATGGCGATGATCATCATCAGTGGCGTATAAAGGGAGCGAAAGAGGCTGTTCATAGGACTTTTTACCATTGTCGCCGTTTACCGGCAAGAACGAAGTTTTACAGAACTATTACATTAAGAAGAAAAACTCCGTGGTAATCTCGTAAGGATAATAAGCAGCCCTTGCGAGGAACCCCGAATGAAAGCATTAAAAATTGGTCAATATACTCTCCGCTTCCCCCTGATTCAGGGGGGGATGGGCGTACGCGTTTCCGGCGGCAGTCTCGCCGGCCATGTCGCCCGTTGCGGCGGCGTCGGTCTGATCGCCACCGCCGGTCTCGGTCTCAACAGTCGTCACTTTGACGGGCGCAATTTTTTCACCGCCGACCCCGCCGCCCTGCGCGACGAATTCGCCAAAGCCTACGCCATCGCCCCGGACGGGATCGTTGGTGCCAACTGCATGGTCGCCGTCACTAATTACGACACCATGGTGCGCGTCGCTTGCGAAGCTGGCGCCAAGGTGATTGTCAGTGGCGCCGGACTCCCTCTTAACCTCCCCGCCCTCACCGCCGATTTTCCGCAGGTGGCGCTGGTGCCGATCGTCTCCTCCTTGAAGGCGGCAGAACTGATCGCCCGTAAATGGCACAAGGCCTATAATCGTCTGCCCGATGCCGTTGTCGTCGAAGATCCCGATACCGCCGGCGGTCACCTCGGTGAAAAGATGGAGAAGATCGGCAGCGGCGAATACGATCAGTATGCCACCGTCCGTAGCGTCAAGGACTATTTCCGCACTGATTGGCAGGTCGAGATGCCGGTCATTGCCGCCGGCGGCATCTGGGACAGGGCGGATCTTCTCCATGCCCTGGCCGAAGGGGCTGACGGCGTACAGATGGCGAGCCGTTTTGTGACGACCGTCGAATGTGACGCGGCCGATGCGTTCAAGCAGGCCTATATCAATTGCAAAAAAGAGGATATCGGTCTGATCATGAGCCCGGCCGGTCTGCCGGGGCGCGCGATTATCCCCAATTTCCACAAGGTGCGCGAACGCGACGTGACGCTGGGACAACGCTGCCCCTCTGGCTGTCTGAAAAAGTGCGCCTACAAAGAGACGCGGGAGCGTTTCTGTATTGTTCACGCCCTTGATCGCGCCCAGCGTGGCGATGTCGAGACCGGCCTGGTCTTTTGCGGCACCAATGCCTGGCGCGCCGACCATATCGGTACGGTCGCCGAGATCTTTGCCGAGCTCTTTGATCTCCCCGTCGAGAAGATTGAGGAAAAAGAAGTTTCTGAGGATTGCTGCGCCGGATGAAAAAAAGCTGAAAAAGTAATTTATCCTTGACAGGCTCAAGTTGTCTACATAGACTGACCACTCAATTTTTGGGCCTATAGCTCAGTTGGTAGAGCCACCGGCTCATAACCGGTTTGTCCCAGGTTCGAGCCCTGGTGGGCCCACCATCTTTACCCAAGGTAACTCATGAGTCGAACTGTACCGCTGCAGAAGACATATTTAACCTAGTCATAAAAGAGAGTGCAACTGCTACCCGCAAGTTGCACTCTCTCTTTTTGGGCAGCATGAAACGACGAAATCCCGCCCGCATACAAGACCTCATCGGCCTTATTCACACCGACTACCCCCCTTCTCTGGCTGAGGATTGGGACAATGTCGGACTGCAAGTCGGGGATCCAACTGCCCCGCTCGAGCGTGTTCTGATTGCTCTCGACGTCACCGCAGCGACCCTCTCCGAAGCACAATCACTTAATGTTCAGGCCATTGTCAGCCATCATCCTCTGATTTTCCGTCCCCTGAAAAATATCAGCGCCCTCGACCCGAACAGTCGCCTGTTGATGCAGGCGATTTCTGCCAATCTTGCCATCATCGCTGCTCACACCAATCTTGATTGCGGCGCCGACGGACTCAATGACTGGCTTGCTGCCAAGATCGGAATCCAGGAGATTCTGCCGCTGCAGGGCGCGACTCTCCCCCTGTATAAACTGGTTGTTTATGTCCCGGTCGGGCATGAAGAGACGGTGGAGAGCGCCCTCTTTGCCGCCGGCGCCGGGACGATCGGGGCTTACGATCACTGTTCCTTTGCCAGTGTCGGCACCGGACGTTTCCGTCCCGGCGCCACCAGCACCCCTTTTATCGGCACTCCGGGGGAAGAAAGTACGCCGGCGGAGATCCGTATCGAGACCATCGTCTCCGCCGAGCGCGTCGCCAAAGTCGTCGATAAAATGCATAAAGTCCACCCTTATGAAGAGCCGGCTTACGACCTGTTCCTGCTGCAAAACCGCCGTAACGACCTCGGCCTGGGCCGCATCGGCCGGCTGCCGCAAGCGTTGCCGCTGCACGATTATGCCCGGCAGATCAGTGCTGCTTTAGGGACAAACTCCCTTCGTCTGGTCGGCGATCCGCAACGGCTGGTCCGGAAAGTGGCGTGTTGCGGCGGCAGCGGCGCGTCCCTGATCTTTGACGCGCAGCGGCAGGGGGCAGATCTGCTGGTGACCGGAGATATCAAGTACCATGATGCCCGCAATGCCCTTGACCTCGGCCTTGCTCTGATTGACGCCGGTCACTTTGCCACTGAAGTGTTGATGGTGGCGGGCTTGGCAAAAAAATTACGAGCTGCTGCCCATAGGCGCCAGCTCCCCGTGGAGTTTATCGAATCTGCATCCGGACAAGATCCGTTTTTATCTATCTAACCCGTAACCGGGTACGCTACGAACACCAGCCCAGGAGGAAAATGTGCAAGAAAAATTGATCATTCTCAAAAATCTTCAAGATCTTGATCAGGAATTGAACGATGTCCGCCGGCAACTAGCGGTTCTCGAGAATGAGGCCGGGGAGTTGACGGCCGAGCGGGTGCGCGTTGAGGGGATGGTTGCGACCCTTGGCGAAGATCTTGCCACCCTGGAGAGCGAACTGGCGGAACTCGATTGCGCCCTCTCTGTCGAACAGGACAACGTCGTCAAGGCGGAAGGCCGGCTGCCGGCGATCAAAACGCAGAAAGAGTATGTCGCGGTTCTCAAGGAGATCGATACGGCCAAGAAGGTCAATAAGGAGATTCAGGACCGGACCAAAAGTAAAAACGAAGAGATCGCTGCCCTTGCTGCCGAGAAGGCGGAGAAGGATGCCGAACTCGCTGCCGTTGCCGAGCGCACAACAGAGCGGATCTCCCTGATTCAGGCGCAAATCGACGAAATCAAGGCGAATACCAGCGCCCGTGAAGCACAGCGCAAAGAACTTTTCGGGCAAATCCCGCCATCGCTGGGCAAGCGTTATCAGGTGCTCATCGAGCGGCGGCACGGGGTTGCCGTCGTCCCTGCCCAGAAGGGGGCCTGTACCGGCTGCAATATGCTGTTGCCGCCGCAGCTCTATAATAATCTCTACACCACCCGGGAGATTCTCAGCTGCCCCTTGTGCAGCCGCCTCCTTTATATCGGCGAAGCTTGAGTGTTTTTTTATAAAAAGATGGCTGGAGAAGGACAGACGATCGCCGGTTCCGTAAGGGACGGGAGGAAAGTCCGGGCTCCACAGGGCAGGATGGTCCTTAACGGGGACCGGGGGCGACCCCAGGGAAAGTGCCACAGAGAGAAGACCGCCCGCTCGATTTCGATCTGCGGGTAAGGGTGAAAGGGTGAGGTAAGAGCTCACCAGTTTCGGCGGTGACGTCGAAAGCTCGGTAAACCCCATCCGGAGCAAGACCAAATAGGGGAGCGTTTGAGGACGGCCCGTCCGAAGCTCCCGGGTACGGTTGCTTGAGGCTGTCGGCAACGACAGTCCTAGAGGAATGATCGTCACTGCGTTGCGGGTAACGGCATCACAGAACAGAACCCGGCTTACGGCCTTCTCCGGCCATCTTTTTTAACGTGTCTGCGCGGCACGGTACGGTTATGGATTGTCAGAACATGAATCAAGCTGTTGCCAGCCCTGAACAGCGCTGGAGTCAGATTATTGACTCCCTGCGCAGTGAAGTCGCCATCCTTGACGAGAGCGAGAGAGCATGGATCTCTGCCCGTCTGGCGGCGATCGCCTTGCTCCAGGAAGAGTTGCACGATTGTGTACGGGGGTGTGGCAGCGAAGCCCTGTGCGCCTGCTGCCCGGAGCATTGCTGCGGTCAGGGAAAGAATCATCCCGGCCTGGCGAATATCCTCTTCTACCTTTTGGCCGGAGAGGAGCTCCCTGCGGATTTCAGCGCGCCCTGCCCGCAGCTCGGACCGGCCGGCTGTCTCTTCCCGCCGGCGCGGCGGCCCTTTAATTGCATAACCTTCAATTGTGAGCAGGTAGAAGAGAAGTTGCCCGCAGCACAGCGGCAACGCCTGGCGACGCTGGAAACGGCGCTGCGGGCCCTTTACGAAAGTTTTGCGAGCCGCTATGCCGGGGCGGGTCCGCAGGGGCTGCTGATTCGTGCCGAGACCCTCGGTGCGGCCCCCTTTCTCCGGCGCTGCGATTAAATCCACACCAAGGAGAGCTGATGGACATCCATTTTGATCGGAGTAATGGTGTTATCGATGAACAGATCGATGCGCTGATCGCCCAGGTTGGACTTGCCGGCACGCAAGCGCAGTCGAGTCGGATGGTGCGCGAGATGATCCTTTCGGCGTTAAAGGCGGGACAGGAGATCGCCTACCCCGCCGATCTCAAACTGATGCGCACGACGATGAAAGAGATGCGCTTTACCGCAAAAGTCTTCGGTCCGCACCGCAGCCGCCGCAAGGTGACGATCTTCGGTTCGGCGCGCACCGAGAGGACGGATCCGATCTACCAGAAATGTCTCGATTTTTCCCGCCTGCTCGCCGAGCGCAACTACATGGTGATTACCGGTGGCGGCGGTGGAATCATGCAAGCGGGGAATGAGGGAGCCGGGGCGGAAAATTCCTTTGCCATCAATATTTCTCTCCCCTTCGAACAAAGCACCAATCCGGTCATGGTCAACAGTCCGAATGTGATCACCTATAAATATTTCTTTAATCGTAAAGTCGCTTTTCTCAAAGAGGCGGATGCCGTCGCCCTCTTTCCCGGCGGTTTTGGCACCCTTGATGAAGCGATGGAGACCCTGACCCTGATTCAGACCGGCAAAAACCCGCCGATCCCTTTGGTTCTGGTCGATGATGATCATGGCGGCTACTGGGAGAACCTCTTCAGCTTCATGCGTAACACCCTGCTCAAACGCGGTCTGATCTCCGGTGAAGATTTTGGTCTCTTTACCCTGACCCGCAGCCCAGAGGAAGCGGTGCAGGTCATTGATGATTTTTATCGGGTCTACCACTCCAGTCGTTACATTGGCGAAGATCTGGTTATCCGCACGACCAAAGAGCTGTCCGCACAGGAAGTCGATATTCTTCAGAGCGAATTCAGCGAGATTCTGTCGCCCGGTCAGCGCATCCGCACCTCGTCCGTGGCTCTGGCAAAAGAGAGCGATCAGCCCGATCTTCTCCTCATTCCGCGCTTGATCGTCCCCTTTAATCATCGCAATTTCGGACTGTTGATTGCCTTTATCCGCCGCATCAACTCCTTTTGAGTTGAAGAAATTTGCTCCTTTCCATCCAGAAAAATTGTCCTGCGCCGCTGAACATGCTAATGATTCAAGGGCTGATCAGCGCTATTCTCGAGGTTAGAGCATGAATGGAATTGCCAACCGCACCATCCGGCGTTGTGACTACCTCCCCCCGAACTATCGGGTTGAGAGCGTTGAGCTGACCTTTACCCTCGGCGAGGAAACGACTCTGGTGGTGTCGCGTCTGCGGCTGCAGCGCACCCCGCAGGCGACTGCCACAGCGCTGACCCTGCTCGGCCGCAATCTCGAACTTTTGGCTCTGCGCCGCGATGGCAGCAATCTGGATCCGGCCGCTTATCAGCGCGATGCGGAGACTCTGGTGATTCACGACTGTCCGGCCGCCTTCACCCTGGAGATCGAGACAGCAATCCATCCGCAAGCCAATACCGCCCTTGAAGGTCTTTATCTGTCGAGCGGCCGCTTCTGTACCCAGTGCGAAGCCGAAGGCTTCCGCCGCATCACCTACTTCCCTGATCGTCCCGACATCCTGTCCCGCTATTCTGTGACCCTCATTGCCGACCGTCAGCGCTATCCCGTCCTGCTCAGTAACGGCAATCTTCTGGAGAGCGGCGAACTCAGCGACGGACAGCACTTTGCCCGCTGGGTCGATCCCTTTCCCAAGCCTTCTTATCTCTTCGCTCTCGTCGCCGGCGACCTGGCCGCCCTGGTCGACACCTTTGTCACCCGGAGTGGACGGAGTGTCGATCTGCGCATCTATGCCGAAGCCGCCAACATCGACAAATGTGCGCATGCCATGGCCAGCCTCAAGGAGGCGATGCGCTGGGATGAAGAGGTCTACGGCCTCGAATACGACCTCGATATCTACATGATCGTTGCGGTCGGTGATTTCAACATGGGGGCGATGGAGAATAAAGGACTCAATATCTTCAACGCCCGCTACGTCCTCGCCTGTCCGGAGACCGCCACCGATGCCGATTACCAGTCGATTCGCGAGGTCATCGGCCACGAATATTTTCACAACTGGACCGGCAACCGCGTTACCTGCCGCGACTGGTTTCAACTCTCCCTCAAGGAAGGGCTCACCGTCTTCCGCGACCAGAACTTCTCGGCGGATCTCGGTTCGCGGGCGGTGAAGCGGATTCAGGATGTCCGCACCCTGCGCGCTTCCCAGTTCCTTGAAGACGGCGGACCGATGGCGCATCCGGTGCGCCCGGAGTCGTACGAAGAGATCAACAATTTTTACACGGCGACGGTCTACAACAAGGGGGCGGAAGTGATCGGCATGTACCGCACCCTCCTCGGCGCGGAGCTTTTTCACGCCGGCGTCACCCTGTATCTTTCCCGCCACGATGGTGAAGCGGCGACAATCGACGATTTTCTCCGGGCCATGGAGGAGGTTTCGGGCCGCGATCTCCAGCAGTTCAGCCGCTGGTACACTCAGGCCGGTACGCCGCTGGTCGCGGTGACGCGTCTCTATGATTCGCAGCGCTACCGCTTGACCCTGACCTTCCGCCAAAGCCTGGCGTCGACCCCCGGTCAACCCGAAAAAGAGCTGCTCCATCTCCCCATCACCATCGGTCTGATCGGTCCGCAGGGGGAGGAACTTCCGGTGTGCTGTGACGGTGAAGAACTGCGGCCGGCCGGAAGCCGCGTCATCGAGCTGCAAACGGCGGAAGCGGTGCTGGAACTTGTCGATGTGCCGCCCGGAACCCTTCCTTCTCTGCTGCGCGGTTTCTCGGCACCGGTGCGGCTGCACGATGATCTCGATGAAAGTGAGCGCGCTTTTCTCCTGGCGCACGACAGCGACAGCTTCTGCCGCTGGGAAGCCGGACAGCAACTCTTCACGGATCTGCTGTTGCGCCATGCCGCGGAAAGCGATCCATCCTTGCGGGTTCTGCCCCAGACCCACGCGGTCGCTTATCAGCGTCTCCTCCTCGACCATCATGGCGATCCGGCGCTACGCGCTTTAGCCCTGACCTTACCGACGGTCACCACCCTTCTTGACCTGCAGCTCCCGGCGGAGCCCCTGGCTCTGCACGATGCCCGGCAAGGCTTGCGGATTGCCCTGGCCGAACCGTTGATTGCCGAATTGTGGTGTCTCTATGAAGGATTACAGGAGTGTTCCCCTTATACGCCGGACGGAGCGGCTGTCGGGCGGCGGAGTCTGAAGAATACCGCTCTTGCCATGCTCGCCCGCTGCGATCGCCAGGGGGCAGCCCAGGCTTGTCACCAGCAGTTTTTGGCGGCCGGAAACATGACCGACCGTCTCGCGGCCCTGGCGATCCTTGTCGATGAAGATCTGCCCGGCCACGATGACGCCCTGGCGGAGTTTCACCAACGCTGGCAGCATGATCCCCTGGTTCTCGACAAATGGTTTACTTTGCAGGCGCTGGCGGGCAGCGAAGAGGTCTTCAGTGATCTTCTGCGCCTGCGCGCCCATCCGGATTTCACTTTGCGCAACCCCAACCGGGTGCGTTCCCTGCTCGGTGCTTTTGCTCACAGCAACCCCGGCCGTTTTCATCGCAGCGACGGGCAGGGCTATGAGTTTATCGCCGGCGAAGTCCTAGCTCTTGACCGTTTGAATCCACAGATTGCCACGCGCCTGGCGAGCTCTCTGAGCCGCTGGCGGACCCTCGCTGAACCGTATGGCAGCGCCATGCATCAATCTTTGCAAAGCCTGGCCCGGGCGGGGACGCTGTCCCGTGATCTTGGCGAACTGGTGAGCAAGAGTCTTCGGGAGGAGTTATGAGTACGGCGTTGTTGATTGTCGGCTACGGGGATATCGGCCAGCGCGTTGCTGCCCTCGCGCTGGCAGCGGGGCGGACGGTTTCAGTTCTGGTGCGTTCCAGCGAGAAAGCCGCGGCACTGCGGGCCGACGGAATTGCCGCCGTCTTAGGTGATCTGGACGACACCGCCGCTCCGGTCCGGGAGCTGCATCCTGCCGGGACAACGGTTCTCTACACTGTCCCGCCGCCGGGAGGTGGTGAGTACGATGTCCGTCTGCGTGTCCTGCTCGCTTCCATCGAGCCGGGACAGGAGCCGGAAAAAATTGTTTATCTCAGCACCACCGGTGTCTACGGCGATCAGCAGGGGGCGCTGGTCACTGAAGAGACGCCGACCAAAGCCACCACCAGCCGTGCCCGGCGCCGGCTTGATGCCGAAAGTCTCCTCCTTTCCTGGGGCCGCAATCGGGGTGTGAAGATCGTCACCCTTCGGGTTTCCGGGATTTACGGCGCTAATCGTTTGCCGCTCAATCGTCTCCGGGAGGGGGCACCGGTGCTGCGCAGCGAAGAGTCCCCCTTTAGTAACCGCATTCACGCCGACGATCTTTCCCGTCTTTGCCTCGTGGCTGCCGATCAGGGGGAAGATGGCGAGATTATCAACATCTGCGACGGCGAGACCTCGACCATGACGGACTATTTCAACGCCGTTGCCGATGCTTTTTCCCTCCCCCGGCCGCCGCAGGTGACGATGGCGCAAGCCAAAGAGTGTATGCCCCCCTTGCTCCTGTCCTACTTTAGTGAATCGCGCCGTCTCGATAACCGTCGTATGCGCGAGCGTCTCGGGGGGGAGCTCCTTTATCCTGATCTTGCCAGCGGCCTTGCTGCCTGTAAAAAGGATCTCGTATGACGAGGGAAAACGTCACCTCCCGCAATAGTGGAATGCTCGCCGCCCTGCGCCGGCGTAATGACGAGCTGGAGACAATGGTTGAGCTCGGCAAGGCCCTCACCGCCACCCTGGATCTGAATGAAGTTCTCAATGCGGTCATGACCAGCGTTTGCCAGACGATCAAGGCGAGCACCTGGTCTCTGCTCCTCCTCGACGAAAGGAGTCAGGAACTGATCTTTGAAGTTGTTGTCTCGCCGGCGGCGGAGCGGCTGAAAGGGAAGCGGCTTCCCGCCGGACAGGGGATCGCCGGCTGGGTTGCTACGCACGGCCAGGCCCTGTTGCTGCAGGATGTGCAGCAGGATGGGCGTTTTTGCGCCGAGAATGATCGGGACAACTTTTTTGCCACCCGCTCTATCGCCTGCGTCCCCCTCAGGAGCGCTGACTGCACCCTTGGCGTCATCGAGCTGATCAACCCTTTCGATGAAGGGTTTGTCGAAGACGACCTGCTTCTGCTTGCCACCATTGCCGATTTTGCCGCCATTGCCATTGAAAACGCCCGTAACTATCAACGGATCCAGCAGTTGGTGATCACCGACGATCTCACCGGTCTTTATAATTCCCGGCACATGGCCAGGCTTATCGAGATTGAGGTCGAGCGTGCCGGTCGTTACAATAAGGAACTCTCCCTGGTCTTTATTGATCTCGACTTCTTCAAAACTATCAACGATACCCATGGCCACCTCATCGGCAGTCTGCTGCTCGGCGAATTCGGGGATTTCCTCCGGGATCATATTCGCAAGATAGACTTTGCCGCCCGCTATGGCGGCGATGAGTTTGTACTGATCCTCCCCGAGACCACCAAGGCCGGCGCCTTGATTCTTTGCAACCATCTCCTTGTGGCTCTGCGTCAGCATCATTTTCTTGTCAACACCAACCTCCCCCCGGCGCAGCTCACTGCCAGTCTCGGTATTGCCACCTTCCCGGAAGATGCCACCAACAAGGATGATCTCGTTGCCAAAGCCGACCAAGCGATGTATGTCGTCAAGGCGAACTCGCGCGACGCTGTGCACTGCGCCTGAGCTGTGGCCGTTGAGTTGCAAGTCGGGTTGCCAGCAGCAAACATAGGCGATGACTCCGGGATGCTGTGTCAATGCCGAGAGGCAAAGGTGCCGTTAATCCTTGTTCAATGCCTGCAGCCATTGTCGGATTGATCGCCATGGCCCAATTCCTTGATCAGCGGACCGCCGCTGCAACCCGTGCACACCAGTTGAATGGTCGTATGGTTGATATGAAAACGTTCCTGCAATTGATGTTCAATGCGGTGCAGTAATTCCGCCCGGTTTGCCTCGCTCTCCGGGGTTATCTCCAGATGGGCCGAGAAGGCCGTGATGTGAGAACAGATGGACCAGAGATTGACATGATGGAGATCGATAACCCCGTCGATGGTGCGCAGGTAATCCGCGACCTGGCCCACGCTCAGCCCGCGGGGCGCCCCTTCCATGAGGATGTGAATAGCATCCCGCAGCACCCGCCCCGCCCCCACCAGTATCAGTAATCCGATGGCGATGGAGATGATCGGATCGGCCTGATACCAGCCGGTAAAGTGCATCAACAGCGCTCCGGCAATCACCCCCACCGATGCCGCCGCATCCCCCAGAACATGGAGAAAAGCGCTACGCACGTTCAGGTCGTCCCGGGCGTGGCCG
Organism: Deltaproteobacteria bacterium HGW-Deltaproteobacteria-4; assembly: GCA_002841765.1. NCBI lineage: Bacteria > Deltaproteobacteria > Deltaproteobacteria bacterium HGW-Deltaproteobacteria-4. The sequence continues at coordinate 71,883 of PHAV01000009.1, forward strand.
TGCAGACCTTTAGCCGCCAGCAGATTGGCAATCAGTCCGAATACGGCAATGACCAGCATCGGCATGGTCTTCACCTCTTCGGGGGACAAGAACCGCTTGCCCCCTTCGTAAAGGATCAGCAATGCCATCAGTAGAACTGTCAAGCCATTGAGCAAGGCCGCCAACACCTCGGCCCGGTGCCAGCCGTAGGAGTGTCTGCCACTGACCGGTTGTGCAGCGAGTTTGATCGCCCCCAAAGAGAGGAGGAGGGCAAAGAGATCGAGAAAGACATGACCGGCGTCGGAGAGGAGTGCCAGTGAATTGGACCAGAGGCCGCCGGCAATCTCCGCCACCAGAGTCAGGGCGGTGAGGATAATGGCAAAGAGGAGGCGTTTACTGATGCTCTGGTCTATGACTGACATGCAAAAGTCTCCTCATGCTTAAGTTCTCTTGTAAGTGCAAAAAAGGGTATGCATCGCAACATGATCTTATGGTCAGCTTGCAAAAAACAATTTCTTTTTACCGTTTGTTGATTTCTCCCGGCAGACTGCAAAGGACACCTCGCCGCCGCGATCCCTTTCTCCCCTTGACCTGGGTCAAGGGACAGAAAATAAGGATCGCCTATACTCGTGACGACAAAATCGCGCTTGACCATTCACACTTCATCCCCTGCGTCCTGGTTTTCACTGCCGAAAAAGGATAACTATGCGATTCGTAACCTGGAGAAACCTCTGTGTTGGACTATTGTTGCTCTTCGTCTTTCCGGCCGGAGCATGGGCTATTCCCGCCATCACCTGTCACTGTTTTACCGACCGTTCCTATGATCCGGGCCGGCCCACCGGGGCCGACCCTTATTTTCTGGCAACGACTCAAAACGCCTTTTTCGCGGCCGTCTTTGGTGTGGAGAAGAAATCGATTGTCGTCAAGAAACAGCAAGGGGCGGCGGCCGATGACCTCTGGATTGCTTACTGGTTCGCCGCCCAATCTGGAGTTGATCCGGAAAAGCTGATGCAAGAACGTAAAGACAAGGGTTCCTGGCGACCAGTCGCCACTTCGTTGACGATGCCGGGAGAGCGGTTAACGGCAGCCTTGAAGACAGAAGTCTCAGACGAAGAACTGGCGGTTGCGGTGGTCGACGAACTGTTATTGCGCTTTCGTCTTCATGGCAAAGAAGAACTGGCAGGCCTGCGGCAGGCCGGAGCAACCAGCCAGGAGATGATTCTCGCGGCCTTGATCAGCGCCAAGAGCCGCCAACCGGTGAAGCAATTTTATCAGCAAATCAGAGAGGGAGGGACAAGCTGGGGGGAGTTGCTCCAGCGCGCCAGGATCGATCCGGCAAAAATACAGGTAGAGATGGCGACTCTGGTTCAGAAAAGCGTCACCTGAAATCAAGCCCTTTTTTCTTGATCTTCTCAAGCAGGGTGGTGCGATTCAGCCGGAGGAGGTGGGCAGCCTCTTTTTTGTTGCCATTTGTGAGCTGCAGTGCCTTGCGAATCAGCTTTTCTTCAAGATCGCGAATAGTGCTATCAAAGTCGATACCGTCTGGACCGATATGGATTTCCTCCCTGAGCGCAGGAAGATCTGGAGTCAACAGCGGCCTTGGTAGCGCGGCATATTTTTCAGGGAGATCATTGAGTCCGACCGTACGTCCTCCGTAAAGGACGACGAGTCTCTGCATAAGATTTTCCAGCTCACGAACGTTCCCCGGCCAGGGGTAAGCGCGTAAGGCGGCCAGCGCTTCGGGTGTAAAGCCTTGCAGGCGAGCGGTGCGGTTGCGATTAAAGATCTGAGCGAATTTATCGAGTAGCAGAGGAATGTCCCCCTGGCGTTCACGGAGCGGCGCCAGGGTCAGGGGGATGACGCTCAGGCGGTAGTAAAGATCTTCGCGAAAATTTCCGGCAGCAACCTGGGCTTCGAGGTCACGGTGGGTGGCGGCGATAATTCTGACATCGACCGAAACCGGCTCGAGACCTCCGACCGGCACAAAGGTGCGATCCTGAATGACTCGCAGCAACTTGGCCTGAAGATTTGGCTGCATATCACCAATTTCATCAAGAAAGAGGGTGCCGCCATCGGCATACTGGATGTGGCCGATCTTGGTGAGCAGGGCACCGGTAAAGGCCCCCTTGCGGTAGCCGAAGAGTTCACTTTCAAGGAGATCTTCCGGAATAGCGGCACAGTTGATCGGGACGAAATTTTTCAGGCTGCGATGACTGTGGGCGTGCAACGCCCGCGCGACCAGTTCTTTGCCGGTACCACTCTCTCCCTGAATGAGCACGGTGCTGCTATCTTCCGCCAATTTGCCGATGAGTTCGTAAACCTCCTCCATCTGCGACGATTTACCGATGATGCCATAAAATCCGTCGGATTTGCGGACCTTGGCGCCACGCTTCTCCTGATGAAAGAGGAGATCGTAAAAGTAGAGGGCGCGAGCGGTAACGATAACTGCTTCGGTGAAATTGTAAGGGGAGTTGATGTAACAGAAGGCCCCGGCCCGCAGGACTTCGGCAATCTTCTCCTGGTCGCCGAGGGGGACGACCGGCAAGACATGCACCTGACCGTGATGACTCAGGACGAATTTATGCAAGGAGAGCCCTTCGTGCAGAGGAAGGTCAAGACCGATGATCAGAACACAGACCGCACCCCCGGCCAGGATCTCTGCCGCTTCGCCAGGACTGCCAACGGCATGGACAACGCAATCAATCTCCTTGCGCAACCTTCCCGCCAACTCTTCGCGTTGCGACGCAGAGTGCTCAACGAGTAGCACGCTACGCAATTTATCATTCATTGATGGTCGACCCCCTATAAGGCATTGCAGCCTCTCTCCAGGTCCGCTGGAAATAGTATTCCCTCACATAACTGCATATTTCGAAGCTTTTACTAAATAAATTTCAAAATATCTTTGTCTTCTCACCATACGGGCGCGAGATTTTCTTCATTGATATAGCTGCGAATAGCCTCAATCGATTCCGTGCTGAGATCGAGGAACTGGACCCCCATCCCGGTCGGCAGATTTGGGTTCCGGATCATATCAGGGTGATTCACCCAGGCAACACTGGCTTTGCAGCGGATAGCGATGTTGCGATGTGGCAGGACAAACTCTACGATCAGCGGCGTCCCCTCCGCCATCAGATTCACGGTTTCGAGGAATACCCCACCGGTACTCAGGTTGAGAGTGTACTCTGAAAGGAGCTGGCTGCCATTCGGACCGAAATTAACCCGCATCCGTGCTATATACCTGGGGAGTGCTCGTACCTGAATATTGAGATTTTTTTTAGTGATGACGATCAACTCTTCACGGTTGATCGGTTTACGGATCACATCGTCACAGCCGGCCTGCCGGCACCTCTCCAGATCCTCTTCTCTCCCCTCATCCGTGACTATGACCACCGGGATATGCATTGAATTGACATCGGCCTTGATCCGGCGACAACACTCTTCACCACTGATCTCCGGAAGATTAAAGTCAAGAAAGACGATGTCCGGACAGGAGGAAGCGACGACCTCTAACACTTCCTTCCCGGTATATGCAGTCCTCAGCTCAAAGTTGTCCCTGAGGAAAAAGGTTTTTTCCATACCGACAAAAAAGAGTGTCGCATCAGCGAATAAGATAATTTTCTTTTCCACGGCTTGTCTCCTGTGACCTCTGATTTACAGAGCATGCGTAGAACTTCTATGATAATGATCGGAATCGTGCCCCAATAAGTCGGCAGATTTTGTTATTTCACAAACTAAATCTGCACCTGCCCAGCTGAAGTTCATGGATATTTTTACATAAATTATCGGGAATCTCCAGCAGGTTCTTTCCCGACCGAATCAAAAGCCGGCCGGTCATGAATGGAAATCAAGGCCGCAACGACGCGAGGATCGAACTGTGTCCCGACTTTATTGCGGATTTCATTGACCCCTTCCGCCTTGGTCATCTGCGCTTTGTAAGGTCGGGCCGAGACGATGGCGTCATACGCATCGGCAACACAAAGGATTCTCCCCAGAAAAGGAATCTCTTCACCGACGAGACCATCCGGGTAGCCATAACCGTCCATCCGTTCGTGGTGGCTCCTTATGCAGGGAAGAAAGACCTGAAATTTTTGGATGGGGGAGAGAATCGCGACAGCGTTGCCAGGATGCTTCTTGATAAGCTCAAACTCGGCATCCGTCAAGGGATCGACCTTGTTAAGGACGTCGTCATAGGTACCAATCTTACCAATATCATGCAATAACGCTGAGATACTGAGCAGTTCGCGCTGCGCCTCACTTAACCCGAGTTCCTGGGCGAGCAGCAGACTGTAATCCCTGACCCGGAGAGAATGACCCTTCGTCCAGGGACTCTTGGCATCGAGGGCATTGACAAAGCTCAGGATAAGGCTGTCGATAATCTCGATGAGTTCACTCTCGGCGAGATTTTTAATACGCATTTCGTTCAGGTATCGGGTTTTGTATTGAAAGAGTCTGCGCCAGACAGCGTAACCGATAATGCTGGAAATAAGGGGGGAGAAGAAGAGCAGGAGGGTGTACTGGGCACTGACATTCCCCCCGGATGAGGTGATGAGGGTAACGATATCCTGATTGGTTTGGGTATAATTATTATAAAGAAAGCCGAACAGGACCACCCACCCCAAAAATGCGATCATCAACGGAACATAAAAATCGAAATCATTTTTAGAGATCGACAAATCCATAACACTCCTATCTTCGATGAAGCCGGGATCTTGCGACTGTCTTCATCGAACGCAAGATAAGGAACCATCTTGCGGTGTCCCCGTAGTTTTAATCTACTGGATATTTCTATGTAATTTTTTTTAGCAAAAAAAATTTCAGATAAATATATTAGAAATATTGCCAGCTACATGTCAAGTAGAATCAATCTGAAACCATCAGAGATGTGGCCGTCTCGTCATCATCGGGACAGCGCTGCAGGCAAGGTGAAACGAAAACAGCAGCCGTGCCCTCTTCCTTGTGACTCCAGCCAGATTCGGCCTTGATAAAGTTCCACGATCTTTTTCGCCAGCGTCAGCCCCAGACCAGTGCCGTCACTGCCGGGATTGAGCTGGGCAAAGAGTCTAAAGATCCGCTCAGCGTGTTCCGGTTCTATTCCCATGCCATTATCGCAGACGAAAAAAACTGTTTCTCTTTCCAGTTCCTCCACCCCGATCTCGATCCGCAGTTGCGGTTGATCGCCACGATACTTGATGGCGTTTTCAATGAGATTTTGCCAGATCTGTCCCAGCTGCAAGAGATCTCCACGCAGTTGCAGGGGAGAAGCGTCGGTGACGATAGCGGTCTGTTGCTGCCGGAGGGAACCGGCCAGCGTAGCCAAACAGTCGTCGATCAAGGTTTTAAGTTGAACCGTCTCCGCCGGGTTGTCAATGCGGCCGATCTGGGACAGTCGCAAAAGGGCGGCAAGCAAGCGCTCCATCTTGTCGGCGGCACCTTGGATATAAGCCATGTCCTTGTCGATCAGTTCGGTATGGTTGGCAGCGATATCCTGCCGCAGCAGAGCCAGGAAGGATTTGACTGTGATTAAAGGACTTTTCAGGTCGTGAGAAACGATATAGGCGAACTGCTCCAGTTCCTCGTTCTTCTGCTGCAGGGCGGCTTCGGCGGCTTTGCGCTCGCTGAGCCGCTTGGCCACTTGTCGGCGTAATGTCCAGGACCATAACGTAATCAGCGCCAGAACGATGAGCAACGGGATCAGAACAATCGCAGAATACCGCAAGGCAACCCACAGGGTATGAGGAGGTTCCCGATAGTGCGTCAGCCATTTATCTTGAATGCGCTGGTATTCGCCATTGGCTTGCAATACTTGCAACCCTTCGCTGAACTTTGCCAGCAAGGCTTGCTGCCCGGCTTTTACGCTGTAGGCATACTTGCGCTCAAGCAGACTTTTCCGGCCGAGCTGCAGCCCTGCCCAAGCATTTTTTTCGATCAGAGACAGAGCGGGAATCCGTGCGACCAGTGCACAATCATGCTCCCCTTGCACCAATTCCCGCAGAGCTTCTTCCTGGGAATCGACTAGCGTCAGCAGCTCGGTCAGACCGAGGGCCCGCAGTTCTTCGACAATCACATCGCCGCGCTGCGCAATAATCCGCAAACCTGTCAACTCTTCATAAGAATTTGGCGCGGCGATCTCCCCGCGCCGGACCGCGCTCACATAATGGGTCACCAGGTGGGGCGGCCCAAAGTCGAAAATTCGGTCACGTTCCGGGGAATAGAAAATCCCCTGAATAATGTCGATCTCTCCCGCTTCCAACTGTTGCAGAACCGCGTGCCACGATCCAAGACGAATTTCGACATCAAGGCCGCTCTCCGTCGCTATGGCCCGGGTCAGTTCGCTAATGAACCCGGTGGGATTGCCGCGGTTATCGAGGTATTCATAAGGGGGAAAGGCAGCGTCCCCGCCGACGATCAAGCGTTGCCGGGCGGGTAATTGCAGAGCGGCAAACCACTTGGCGTGGAGGCGCTGATAAGTGCCGTCAGCGATGACCAGAGCCAAACCTTCGTTTAATACGGCAAGAGTCGCGCGGTCGCCCTCCTTAACCGCAAAACTGAAATCCTGGCGAAATCCTTCAATGGGGTGGTCAACGACCCGCAGGTTGGGGATTCCACCCTCCTGAATCAGGCGGAGCGCCACCAGCCTTTGCATGACAACAGCGTCATAGTCACCAGTGCTCAGAGCGTGCAGCGCTTCTTCAAAGGTTGGTGTGGTTATCAAGGTGATGCCACGCTCTTCTCGCCGCAGAAATTCTTCGGCATTGTCGCCTTGCATGACAGCAACTTTATGGCCGCGCAAGTCTTCCATGGTGCGGATGGTGCTATTATCAGCGCGCACAACGATAGCGCCATGCAGGGTCATGTAGGGAAAGGTAAAATCGAAGAGGGCTTCCCGTTCCGGAGTGCGCCCGACCAGTGGCAAAGCTTGAATCTCACCGGTTTCAAGCAAAGCTCTGACCTCGGACCAGGGTCCGGTGTGAAAGGACACGTCGCGGCCCATGGCCTTGAGGGCAGCCCGCAGCAATTCCACCGAAAAGCCATCGACCCGGCCGTCGGCAGTGACAATGCTGAAGGGGGGATAATCAATTTCCGCCGCGGACGTCACCGGCGGCTGCGCGCTAACCATCGGCGGGATGACAACCAGTGTCAGCAGAACCATGCTGAAGAGGAGGAAATATTGAAGCCTGCGTGTCATGCCCGTACTCCGAAGAAGTAAAAAGTGCCACCGTCGTGGTCGGTCTTCATTGAGCGCAACAGCGCCGCCGGCAACGGGTAGATCTAGGCATCGATAGTCATCTGCCTGCCACTGCGCAGCAGGGCGGCAAACTCCCCGGCCGGCAGGGGCTTGCTGAAGAGATACCCTTGAAACATGTTACAGTCACAGCCGGAAAGGAATTTCAGCTGCTCAAGAGTCTCTACCCCCTCGGCGACAGCGGTCAGACCCAGGTTGTGGGCAATATCGATGATACTGGCAACGACGGAAGCGCCACTGGGATCAGTGGCGACATCGTTGATGAAGGAGCGGTCAATCTTCAGACTGTCGACCGGAAAACTGCGCAGATAGTTGAGGCTGGAATAGCCGGTGCCAAAGTCGTCAAGACTCAGGCGCACACCCATCTCCTTGAGGGCACGCATGGTCTCTTCTGCCCCGGCAGGATCATCCATGACCATGCTTTCGGTGAGTTCCAGCTCCAGCAAGCACGGTTCAAGTCCGGTCTCCTGCAGAATTTCTCTGACGACCTGCGGCAAATCCCCGCGGCGAAATTGCCGCGCCGAAAGGTTGACAGCAACACCGAGGGCCGGCAAGCCCATCTCCTGCCAGACTCTGGCCTGCTGACACGCTTCCTTCATGACCCAGGCGCCGAGGGGCACAATCAACCCTGTCTCTTCGGCCAAGGGGATAAAGTCAGCAGGGGAAACCATCCCCCGTTGCGGATGGTGCCAGCGGACCAGCGCTTCGCTACCGATGATACGACCGTTGAGCAGGTCGATCTTGGGCTGGTAGTGTAGACAGAATTCCTTCCGTTCCAAAGCATGTCGCAACTCGCCTTCGAGTTCCATCGTCTCCTGAATATGCTTATTCATCTCCGCAGCATAAAAACAGAAGTTGCTGCGGTCATCCCGTTTCGACCGATACATGGCGATGTCGGCATTACGAATCAGCATGGCGCCGTTATCGCTATCCTTGGGATAAAGGCTGATGCCAAGACTGGCAGTTATAATGATTTCCCGATGGCCGACCTGGTAAGGTCGGCTCAGATTGTCGAGGATTTTTCTCGCCACCAGGCCTACATCCTCGGCATCAGCCACCTCGGCGAGAAGAACGACAAATTCGTCCCCCCCCATTCGGGCCACGGTGTCCGCCTCACGCACATTTTGCAGCAGACGCTGGGCCACGGCGCACAGCACTTGATCGCCGAAGTCATGGCCAAGACTGTCGTTGATAACCTTGAAGCGGTCGAGGTCGACCAACAGGACAGCCACAAGGCGCCTGGAGCGATGGGCATAGTGAAGTGACTGCGCCAGGCGATCAAACAGCAAAGCCCGGTTGGCCAAACCGGTCAGATCATCATGAGTAGACAGGTGCTCCAGCTGTCTTTCGTAATTCTTGCGGGCAGTGATATCGACGTCCAGGCAGAAAAGCTCGGGGTCGCGGCCGGGCTTTTGCAAAATGACATAACTTGAATAGACTTCCACTTCTCTCCCCTCCTTGTGCCGAAGGCACATCTCGGAGGGAGGGGGGCCCTGACCGGTTGCCACCATCGTTTCCATGGCACTCTTGACCTCTGTGCGCATTGCCGGCGGGATGATCAGTTCCAGGATATTGCGCCCGATAGCTTCAGCTGCAGTGTAGCCATAAAACCTCTCGGAGGCATGATTCCAGTAGTGGACCGTCCCGTCCATGGCGTAGCCCTGGCAAGCGATGGTCGGCACCTTTTGGAGAAGAGTCCGGAAACGCTCCTCGCTTTCGTGCAGGGCGGACTCTATTTGTTGATGATCCTGGCGCAGCTTCCATTCCCGCAGAGCACTGTGCACGGTCTGGGGCATGCGGGCGAAGCCCTCGGTCGATTTGACCAGGTAATCGAAGGCGCCGGCTTTCATCGCCTCGACCGCCAACCCTTCATTGCCGTAGGCGGTCATGACCAGCAGCGGGAAGGCTCTCTCTGCTTCTGAGGCATTCAAGACATCAATGGCACAGCCATCGGGAAGATTTATGTCCATCAGCACGATATCAGGGGGATCAGCCACGATAGTCTGGCGATACTCTGCCAGGGTGGCGACGACCAGGATTCTCACCCGGTCCTCTTTGCTCCAGAGTGCCCGGGAGATTGCCTCGGCATGTGCTGCCTCATCTTCGACAATGAGGATGGTCGTCCTCCCGTTACTCATGCGTTACCTCTTTACCGTCGCTAGAGATTCGGTTCCACGCCAACCAGTAATAGCCGAGGACCGCCAGTAGCTCGGAAAATTTATTAAAATCAAAGGGTTTGACAAGATAGCTGTTGGCATGGCAATCATATGCCTTGGCAATATCCGTCTCGGCGGCCGAGGTTGTCAGAACCACTACCGGAATCCGGGCAAAGTCCGGGTCGTTCTTGACGGTTTTCAGCACCTGCAGACCATCGACCCGGGGCATGTGCAAGTCGAGGAGGATCAGGCCGGGCCGGGGCGAACGCTCCGGATCGCTGTAAGCATGACGGCGGTAAAGGTAATCGAGAGCGTCCTGCCCGTCAGCCACATGTTGCAGCTTGTTGGCAACGCGGGAACGCTCCATGTTTCTGCGCACAATTTCGGCATGAGCCGCATCGTCCTCGGCCAGCAAAATAACGATCGGTTCACCGTCCATTAATTATCTCCCGGTTTATTGATGGCGTCAGGCAGGGTAAAGCGGAAACAGCTTCCCGTCCCACCTCCTTCGGATTCGACCCAGATGCGCCCCTTGTTCAGCTCGACGATGCGTTTCACCAAGGCCAGGCCGAGCCCGGAACCCTCGACTTCGGGGTTAAGCTGATCGAAAAGAGCAAAGATCTTGTCGTGATAGCACGGATCGATCCCCACACCGTTATCACGAACATAAAAGACCGGCCCCTCTGCTGTTGACTCCAAGCCAATTTCAATCGTCAACAGGGTGTGAAGCGAGCGGTATTTAATCGCGTTATCGATAAGATTTTGCCAGATCTCGACCAGGCGCGACCGATCGCCGCAAAGGATCAAAGGGACATCGACAACCTGCACCTGCGCACGGTGCTCCGCAATGGGACCGGCCAGGATAAATATGGCTTCCCCGACCAACTGACGAAAAAGAATCGACTCCCTGACGGTTGTTATCCGGCCGATTTTAGCAAGGGAAAGGAGATCGGTCAACAACTGCTCCATCCTGTCGGTCGCCCTGTGCATGTAATCCAGGTCGCACCCGATCTTCTTCTGGTCACCTGTCTCCAGGTCTTTTTCCAGAAAACCAAGAAAGTTCTTTATCGTCACCACCGGGCTCTTCAAGTCGTGGGACACCGTATAGGTGAAGCGCTCTAGTTCGGCATTTTTTTCAATGAGTTGCTGCTCTTTCTGTTTACGCTCGGTGACATCTCGAAACATCCCGATGGAACAAGGCACCCCATCAAAATCAATACGGGCTGCATTAATGTCGGCAAGGAAGATAGTTCCATCCTTACAGCGACACGGAATATCTTCCGAGCTAACAACCTCTTGTCTGGCCATCGCTGCAAACGCCGCGAGAATCTGCGGGAGATCGGCGGCCGGATGAAGATCCTCAACCCCCAGTTCCAGTAACTCCTCCTCGGCATAACCCAGCATCTTGCAGATCATCGGATTGGCGTGTCTGATTCGTCTTGTTTTCAGATCGACGACCAGCAAGCCATCAGCATTGTGCTCAAACAAGGCGCGGTACTTGGCCTCCGATTGGCTCAACGCTCCCTGGCTCTTCTCCAGGGATGCGGCCATGGTGTTGAAAGCCCGGGAAAGAACTCCCAGTTCTCCGGGAAGGATTGTCAACTCACTGCGGACATGAAGATCCCCACGGGCAAAGTTACTGGCCGTGTCCACCAGACTGTTTATCGGCGCGACAAGAGTTTTTTTGCCGATCCGCCAGGAGAAGACAAATGCTGCGATTGTGGAAAAAAGCATGAACAAGAGATTTTTGATCAGGACTTTATTGGCGTCCTCAAGAACCTGAGCCTCGGGTATTCCTGCCCACACATACATGTAGGGCGGCTCAGCGGGGTTGAGCCGCACGGACTTAAAGGCCACAATTCTGAGGATGCCGTCGGAGCCCTGTACTGTCGCCACCCCTGTCTCCTCCCCCCCTCTAACCATCTCCCAGGCACGGGGAGCAATCGGACGGCCTACCGCGTTGGTCTTTTCTCTAGGGGGGTAATAAGACAGCCGGATCCCCTGATGGTCCGTTATGGACAAAAATGATCCTGCCGGCAAGGAGACCACCCCAAACAAATCGGCAAAAGAATCGAGCCCCTGTATCAGGGTTAAGACCAGCCGCGATTCTCCGGCTTTGTCGGTTACGGGATAGGCATAAGCGAAGCCTGGGGTATTCCCACCTATTCTGGTGACCAGATATTCCCCTACAGCCAGATCTTTTTTAGTTAATGCTTCCCGGAAATGCTTGCGGTCTGCCAGATTAATACTGCCAAAAGGTCGGGCTGAGGCAAAGACATCGCCATTGACATGCGCGGCTGTAATATTGAAATAGGCCGTGTTCCCTTCGCTGACGGCACGAAAGATTGCACTGCTTGCGGTGATGTCAAAATTCTGCACTACAGGCATCCAGGCGAGAACAGAGAGGGTCTGCCGCACAGATTCAAGGCGCCCCTGCTGCGTTTCGGACATGTTCTGGACAAGGAAAAGAACTTCGCGCCGGGCCGCATCGATGGCCTGACGGCGTTGATCCAGGCCGGCATAAAGAATGATGACCAAGGCCGGAAGAACCGCCAACGCCACAAGAAAAAAGAGTTTCTTTCTGATATAACCCATAAATTCAACCTTCCAGGTTCATATCAATGCAATATTTTCTTGCTCAAAAAATTTCATGTAGATATATTAAGAATATCATAATATGTCAAGGCGGATCACTTTTGCCCAACCCGTATCGCGAAAGGGAATGATGAACAAAATTGACATAGGTGAGCGGTTTCGCCAGGTGAGACTGAGCCACAATCTGACCCAGAAGGAATTTGCCGAATCGCTGGGCATTGCTCAGGGTTTTTTGAGCAGCGTCGAGCGGGGCAGAAAAGCCCCTTCAGCGACGCTGCTGATCGCCATGACGCATCTGTACCAGATCGATGCGCAGTGGCTCTCTTCAGGGGCGGGGGGGCTGGACGCCGGAATTTTGCCCGCGGCCAGATCTGGGGGAAAATCTTCTGTCCCCCTGACGCCGCTACTCCGACGAATTTCCCGGGAATTTCCACAAAAAGTCGATCCTGAGGATCTTCTGGGTTACATTTCGGTCCCCGGCAACCATCCGGACTGCTACGCTTTGGCGGCCTATGGCGATTTTATGGCCCCGAGCATCCAGGACAATGACCTGATCCTTTTCAGGGTGGGGGGGGAGATCAAGAGCGGCGATATTGCCCTGGTGAACAATAAGTGGGGCGACACCATTCTTCGCCGTTACCGCGTCCAGGCGGACGGGGAATGGTTTTCCCCTGATAACAGCGCATATAAACCTTTCCAGGCCCCTCTTTCCCAGGCGATTGCTGTCGTAACCAGTATTTGGCGACAGATAAAACCGTGACCTGCGGGTCGTCTGCTGTCACGAAGAAGTATGGTCAAATTTGCGTAATACCGCTAAGGCGGCTCCTTCCGAAGACGCTGGATTCTGACCGGTGATCAAATTGCCATCGTCGACAAAATAAGCACCCCAGTCTGCTCCTCTGGAATAATTTCCGCCAATTTTCTGCAATTCCTCTTCGAGCAGAAAAGGGACGATCTCCGTCAAACCGACAGCGGTTTCTTCCGAGTTCGAGAATCCGGTGACGGCTTTTCCCTGCACCAGTGGCGAACCATCCACTTTCCGGGCACGGAGGAGGACTGCCGGAGCGTGACAGACCGCTGCCACGGGTTTACCGAGGGCAAACATGATCTCGATGAGGTTGATCGAATGTTTATCCTCGACAAGATCCCAGAGCGGTCCGTGCCCGCCGGGGTAAAAAAGGGCATCGTAGACATCCGGAGAAACATCCCTCAGCCGCAGGGTCGTGGCTAAGGTTTTTTGTGCATCCTTGTCGGCGTTAAAACGTTCGGTAGACGCAGTTTGAAACTCTTTTGCGGCACTTTTTGGATCGAGAGGCGGTTGCCCCCCTTTCGGCGACGCAAGGATCACCTCAGCACCGGAATCTTTGAAACCATAGTAAGGGGCGGCAAATTCTTCCAACCAGAAACCAGTCTTTTCCCCGGTATTGCCCAACTCTTCGTGCGACGTCAGCACCATCAATATTTTCATGCCTCTTTCTCCTTGTGTTTGCCTTCACCCTGGTGACAATGATCAAGTTTATTGCGAAGGTTCTGCTTACTTCGTTTACAAATTTATCACTTTTTCGAAGTTTTACAATGGAGTGCGAGACCTTTGAATTCCCGTGTTTTTTCGATGTTTTTCTGCTACTATTATTAATTAGGCGCCAGCGAAAGTGATGCTGACGCTGGCGACAATCCAAGAACTGAGGGACTCATCGATCTCATGAGACCCCCTGCATCGGGCAAAAGGGGAGGGGAAAATCTGGTGAAAGAAAGCAAGGTTGAGCTATGAAAAAAAATGTGATTCTGGTCATCGACGATGACCAGAATTTGAATAAAACCCTTTTCGACATCCTCAATGCCAAGGGATATGAAACCTTCGTGGCAGGAGACGGTACGGAGGGTCTCGCTTTTCTGCAAAAAACCCCGGTCGACCTGGTCCTTACCGACCTTGGATTGCCGGACATGTCCGGCATCGACATCCTCAGCAAAGTCAAAGGCTTCTATCCGGCCACACAGGTCATCATCCTGACCGGCAGCGCCACCGTCGCTTCGGCGGTTGAGGCGACAAATTTCGGGGCCTTTTCGTATCTCCTGAAGCCGTATGATCTTGATCAGCTCCTTTTGCAAATCCAGCGGGCACTCGAAAAGCAAAGCGCCGAAAAAGAGCTGAGCATCTCTCGACAGATGCTCGTCGATGTGACTCAGGGGATCAAGGAGAATATCCTCCTCATCGGCAATGATCACAGGATCTTGTGGGCCAACCGGGCCGCGGTGGTGCACACCGGCCTGAAGATGGAGGAGATCGTTGGGCAGTGTTGCTTCACGGTTACCCATCATCGGCAATCCCCCTGTGAGCCTCCTGATCAACCCTGTCCTCTCAATGAATTACTGACAAAGGGTGAGTCCAAAATCGCGCAGCATGTTCATATCGGCAAGGATGGCAACAAGCAAGTTGTCGAAGTCATTATCTATCCGGTCAAGGACAGCGACGGAGAAACGACCGGGCTTGTTCATATCTCCCGGGATATCACCGAGCGCGCCCGGTTGGAGCAAGAGATCGCGGATAAGGTCACCGAACTGAAAGCTTCCCTTGCCCGCGTGAAACAGCTGGAAGGGATTCTTTCCATCTGCATGTATTGCAAGAAAATACGGGATGAAGGGGATCAGTGGCGCCAGATGGAGGAATACATTTCACAACATTCGGAAGCAGACTTCAGTCATGGCCTTTGCCCGGAATGCTTTCAACAACAGATGAGCGAATTTAAGGCGACGCAGGGAAAGTAAGTTAGCGCAACAAAGCAGAGTAGAGAGCGGGAGTATGCAGAACATATGAATAACGTTGCCGTTATATCCAGCATTCTGGTGCTGCTGGGGGCGCTCTTTATGGCTGCGGCCATTGCCCAGGGACGAAAAATCCGGGCGGAGGTTCCGGCCGAACTGCAGCGAAAATGGCGTATTATCATCACCTTCATGTTTTTCTTCCTGACCGGTTATTTGCTCTTCACCGCTGTTCTTCTCGGCAATCTCAAGTTGCCTAACGAACTGGTAGCGAGTCCGATCTTTCTTGGCGGCGCAATCTTTGTATTCATCGTGGTCAGTCTCACCCGAAGCACCATCACCCGATTGAAACAGGACGAACAGGAGATCCGCCGGTTGAACGTAGAATTGAGACAAAAAATTGTGCAACTCCAGGAGGCTCAGGAAGATCTGGTGCGCAAGGAAAAACTCTCCATCCTCGGTCAGCTCTCCGGAAGTGTCGGGCACGAACTTCGCAATCCCCTTGGGGTGATGAGCAATGCTGTCTACTTTCTTAAGATGGTCCTGGCCGGTGCCGACAAAACCGTACAGGAGTATCTCGATATCATCAAAAAGGAGATCGACAACTCCCTGCGGATTATCACCGACCTCCTCGACTTCGCCCGGACCAGACCGCCGCAGCGGCAGTCCATCAGCGCTGAAGAACTGATCCGGCAAAACCTGGAGAGTTGCCGCATGCCCGAGAATGTTTTGGTCACGCTCGATATCTCGGCGGCGATGCCGATCCTGAGAGTCGACCCGCCACAGATCGGGCAGGTGCTGACGAACTTGATTGCCAATGCCGTGCAGGCGATGCCGGACGGCGGTGTTGTGCAGGTCGCAGCGCGACAAATATTGCATGATGACGTGAGGACGGTGAATTCCGATCCAAAGGCTAAAAGTCAAAACTCAAAATTCTCCGGTGAATTTATCGAAATCTCTGTCACCGACAGCGGCGAGGGGATCACCCCGGAGAATATGCCGCAGCTCTTCCAGCCGCTCTTCTCCACCAAGATCAAGGGGATCGGTTTGGGACTCGTTGTCTGTAAAAACCTGATAGAGGCTAACGGCGGGAGGATTAAAGTGGCGAGCGAGCCGGGGAAGAGAACGACCTTTACGGTGGTCCTCCCGGTCGAGAGTGGAAACATATGAGCGAAAAACGAAAGATTCTGGTCGTCGACGATGACCGGCGCATGCTCCGAACCATCTGCGACATTTTGCGGGTCAAGGGGTATGAGGCCGTGCCGGCCTCCCGGGGGGAAGAGGCTGTGCAGGCCGTGCAGGGAGAAATGTTCGACTGCGTGCTGATGGATCTCAAGATGCCGGGAATTGACGGAGTTACGACCTTGAAGTTGATCAAGGACATCTCTCCTGACACTCCGGTGGTGCTGATGAGCGCTTACGCCAGTAACGAACAGATGGCTGCTGCGAAGTTGCATGGCGCAGCTTCAATTCTTACCAAGCCGATCGACTTCCAGCAGTTCCTTGCCTATCTCTCGCTGCTCAGAAAAAAGAGTAGTATTCTCATTGTCGATGACGATCCGGAGTTCTCCCGGAGGCTCAAGGAGTTCCTCCCGTCCAGCGACTATCATGTCAAGACCGAGGAAGATACGGCAAAGGTGCTCAGCCACATGGAGCATGCGTACCAACTGCTCATCATCCTTGATCTCAAGCCAGCTAATGGCGACGGGCTGGACATCCTCAAGAAGGTTTGCGCCCGCTATCCCGGAAAGCCGGTCGTTTTGGTCGCCGGCGATCGAAACGAGATGTCGACCGTTATCGAGCAGGGGATGGAGATGGGCGCTTACGCCTGTCTTTATAAACCGTTCGCGGTGGAAACACTGGTCGGGCTCATCAAGGATATCAGCCGTCGCAAGCACAATGTCCTCCTCGGTGAACCGTTTCAATGGGGGGGTGAGATGATGAAACCCTACCCGGTCATCCCCCACCTCTCGGCACACCTGGCATAAACAGCGTGCCGTATCCCGTTCTTGCCGCTCTTTTTCACTTCGTACATTAAATTATCGGCCAGGGTAATGATCTCGTCCACGGTGTTGGGAGCAACGGTGCAGGTGAGTACCCCGATACTGAAGGTCACCGACAGGTTCTGCTGTAATATACTGAGGTGCAGTTGCTGTCGTATTTTGTGAATAGCAACGAGCGCCGCCTGCTCATCGCTATTGGTGAGGAGGATGGCGAACTCGTCGCCGCCCAGCCGTGCCACAACATCCGTTCTGCGAAGATTATCAGATATGGTCGCCACCACCGTTTGCAGCAGGAAATCTCCCGCGCTATGGCCACGGGTGTCATTTATTTCCTTGAAATTATCGAGGTCAATGTAGGCAAGGGTGAAAGGTTGATCCTGTCTGCGCAGGCGGTAGATTTCATTTGTCGCAACATCGAGAAAAACTTTTCTGTTCACGGCGCCGGTCAGGTGGTCGATGCGTGACAGGGCCCGTTCATTCTCCAGCAACTGCCGCAATTTGGCGAGGAGAAGGGCGACAACGAGAAAAAAAGCAAAGGCTGAGCCGTTCATCCAGATCAGCAGGGAGAGCGTTTCCGGAAAAGAGGCGAGTATCGATATCTTGATCGCCACGCAGGCGATGGCAATAGCAACGGCGGCATTCCTGCCGGCAAACCAGGCAACGAACGCTACCGGCAAAAGGTAAAAGAAATTTAGCGGGTAATCTGTCCCGATATATAGATCAGAATAAAAATCAATCGCTCCGAGGAACAGCGCGCAGAAAAGACCGACAAGGACATTAAATGCTCTGCCCTTTCGATCGAGGAATTCACAGTATTTGACGGCCATGTTTCGGATGGGCATCTGCAATCCATTATAAAGTGATTTACCAAATTTAAAATCCTACATCATGTCAATTAATTACAACAAGAAAATTAATATTCAGACAGACGAAGGACTCTTTCATCCCATCTCCCGCATCGTCGTGGCCAGTTTGTCGAGATCGACGCGGCGTTCGAAGAGGGGACGGGGATCGTCGGCGTAGGCGGCGAGTTGCTCTTCGAAGACCGGCTTCTCCTTCTGATAGAAGATGCCGAGGCGTAGCGGGTCGTCTTCGCAGGCGAGGGCAAAGGCCTGCACCCGGTCGCCCGGGTCGTGCTCGGCCGGCAGTGCGGTCGTGTGCGCCTCGAACCACTGATAAGTGTTGAGCTTGTTGAAGGTCACGCAGGGTTGCAACAGATCGACGAGGGCGTAGCCACGGTGCTGGATCGCCGCTTTGAGGATGGCGCGAGTCTCTTCGGGGTGGCCGACATAAGCGCGGGCCACAAAGGAGGCATCGAGGGCGAGGGCGACGGCCAGCGGGTTGAACGGTTCGAGGCTGACGCCGTCAACCTGCAGTGGCGTCACCAGGCCGCGCGGACTGGTCGGCGAAGCCTGACCCTTGGTCAGGCCGTAGACCATGTTGTTGTGGACGATGTTGGTGAGGTCGGGGTTGCGGCGGATGCAGTGGAGGAAATGGTTTCCCCCTTCGCCATACATGTCGCCGTCGCCGCTCTCGGCGATTACTGTCAGCTTGCGATTGCTCGCCTTGATCGCGGTCGCCGGCGGCAGGGCGCGGCCGTGCAGACCGTTGAAGTAGTGAAGGTTGAGATATTGCGGGAGCTTGGCGGCTTGACCGATTCCGGAAACAAAGACGATCTGCTGCGGGTCGAGTTGCAACTCTGCCAGGGTGGCGCTGACCAGCTTGAGGATGCCGTAATTACCGCAGCCCGGACACCAGGCAATATCGCAGCCATTCCGCAGATAAGGATTTTCGTTCATATCCCCACCTCCTTCCGGATTAATGCCACCACCTCAGCAACGCTAAAGCCGAGGCCGTTATATTTGTGCCATTCCTTGTGAACTTTGCAAGCATTCTCGGCGCGGAGGAGGCGGGCGAACTGGCCGGTCGCATTGTTCTCGATGACGATAATCTCCGTCGCCTGCTGAAGATGCTCAAGAAGCGCCGGCGACAGCGGGTAGACTTGCTGACAATGGAGATAAGCGGTTGCCTGGGGCTGGAGTTGTGCCAGCGCTTCGGCGACTGCGGCGTGGGTTGAACCCCAGCCGACGATCAGCCGCCGGTAGTCAGCCGGCCCGAAAAGTTTCGGAGGGATGGCGTAATCCTCCTGCAGTCGGCGCATTTTGGCGAGGCGTTTGTCAACCATGGCGATCCGCACATCAAAATCCTCGGTGATCCGGCCGTCGGCGTCGTGCTCATCACTGTCGACGCAGACCCGCCCCTTGCCGAAGCCGGGAATGCCTCGGTGCGAAACACCATCCAGGCCGGGAGCATAGCGCTGGTAGTTGATCGGAGTGGCGATAATTCGCGATTGCGGTGCAAATTCCGGTAGGACAAAAGGGTCGAGATCGTACAGGGTATCAAGGAGGTACTGATCGGTGAGAACGAAGACCGGCGCCTGAGCCGCATCAGCCATGGTGAAGGCATGGGCGGCACAGGCAAAGGCCTCTTCCGGCGAACCGGGGGCAAGGATGGCGCGGGGGAATTCACCATGCCCGGCATAACGGGTGATCTCCAGATCCCCCTGTTCGCTGCGGGTCGGCAGGCCGGTCCCCGGACCGGGGCGTTGCGCCAGATGGATGACCAGCGGCGATTCGATGACGCCGGCCAGACTCAAACCTTCCGCCATCAGATCGAAACCGCCGCCGGAGGTGCTGACCAGCGCCCGACCGCCGGCATACCAGGAGCCGAGGGCCATGTTGATGGCGCTGATCTCGTCCTCGGCCTGCTCGACGACAACCCCGTGGCTGTGCGCCTGTTTGGCGAGATGGATGAGCAGCCCGGTGGAAGGCGACATCGGGTAAGAGGAGATGAAGTTACAGCCGCCGGCCAGCGCCCCCAGGGCCACGGACTGGGAACCATCGAGGATAAGACGACCGGGCCTGGCCTCCGCCAACGGCAGCGAACAGCGGCCAATCGTCTCGGTCCCTTCCTCCCAGCCGAGGCGGGCCGCAGCGTAATTTTTGTTCAGGATCGCAGGGTCGGTAAAAGTCCGCATCAGTGCTCCCTCCAGCGGCGAAAGATTCCAACCGATGATCCGGGCAAGGTAACCGCAGACAATACTATTTGCGTAAATCGCCCCGCCGATCTCTTTGCTCAGCTCCTGCAGCGGCAGGGGGAGGATGCCGAGGTCCTCTGCGAAGAGCTGCGGGTCGCCGATCCGCAACGTTTCTGACCCACAGCGACCCCGCAGGCGCGGTAGAGCGTCGCGATCAAGGAGGACACAAAGGTCGAGGGTGCCGCTCAAAGCCCGGACCGGGGTAGTGGCGGCACGCAGGGTCACGGAATTGCTGCCGCCACGGATACGTGACATGAACTCGCTTTCAGCCACCACGTGCAAGCCGCCATTCATGAACATTCGCGCCAGAATCTGCGCGATCGTCTGCAATCCCTGACCGGCCTCGCCGCCGAGGACCAGATTGATTTCGCTGCCGTTTACTCTGCTCATGCCTCACTCT
This sequence comes from Deltaproteobacteria bacterium HGW-Deltaproteobacteria-4, assembly GCA_002841765.1. Taxonomy (NCBI): domain Bacteria; class Deltaproteobacteria; species Deltaproteobacteria bacterium HGW-Deltaproteobacteria-4. Next base: position 92,116 of record PHAV01000009.1, read on the forward strand.
CCTTTTCTACGCCATCACTCATCCCCCACCATTATAATCGATCAAATGCAAAGTGCACCGTTACTGCCAATAAAATGCCTCAAGTCAAAATGTCGACACAGCCCTTCCTGATCAGTCGTTATTGCCTTCCCTGCCCATAGCCCGCTGTTTTGCTCCATCTCGCTTAAGCCTGCGTCGCGCGTCTTCCCTTTCATCCCTCCTGTCGCGTCAAAACGATGACTCGAAATCGATCCGACAAACTGATTTAATCAACATTCAATAGTAATTACATATATTTAAACAAATGGCACACCTATCGCAATGGCCTATATTAACAGCGGCCCCGACAGCCGGGAAAGGCAGGTAGTCATGACCAGAAAAAATCTCTTCAGCATCGGCCTCATGATCATCAGCCTGCTCTATGCCGGTCTTGTACAAGAAGCGACGGCCAGCAACAAAGCCAGTCTTCGGGTCAATGCCATGGTATCGCCCTGGTTCAAAGCCCAGGCCATTCAGCAGGCCGGCAGTTATCAGGTGACTCTTGAGGACATTAAAAAAGGATATACCGATCTCACCGCAGCCGTCACCGTCCAGTTTCAGACAAACATCATCCAGGGCAAGGTTCTGTTGCAAGTTGCCAATAACGGCGCCGAACAGGTATTGGTCAAGCAGGCAGGGACAGCCAGCGATCAACTCGTTATTGCTGCCATCGCCGGCAGCCAGCAGGAAGAGCGTTCCTATGACCTGCGGGTTCTCCTCACTCCCGACGTAGTCGTCGGCACCTATCCTCTTCATCTTTCCATGCAGACCACAATCCTTTAAGCGGAGCATTTTGACCGCCCCTCTCCCATTCACCATCCGAAAGCCTTCAACCATCCCTTCTTTTGATGCACCTCATCAAGGCAGCAAACGACTCCCACCGAGTCCCGCTATCATCTTGCCGTCGCAAACGGGTTTAACCGGCTCACTTATAATTTATCAGCTTTTGCATTTTTTATATTTTCTTGTTGACTTCTGCAAAAAAATAGACTTATGGTAGGGCTACTTCACGATAATAGCAAAGTCAGAGTAATCTGATGACGCAAAGCTACGGATCCTACCATTACAGAGGATAGCCGGGCTGCCGAAGGAAGAGAGAGAAAATTCCAACTCATCTTCGGTATTTATCGAAGATGAGTTTTTTGTTTTTCAGCGCAACACTGTCGTTTATGGGCATATCGCCCCAGAGTCAATTAGTAGACAAGAAACATCTACCTGAAAGGAACCTTACCAATGAAAAAGATTCTCGTCCTCGCAGCCGCAATCGCACTGGTCTCTTCAACCGCCTTCGCCGCCGGCACCGCCACCTTGACTGTCACGGCCAATGTCACCGCTACCTGCGCCATCACCGGCGGCACCCTGGGCTTCGGCGCCCTTGATCCCCTGGTCGGGGGCGCGGTCGGCCCGGTCGCTGCAAGCGGAGTACAAGTGACCTGCAGCAACGGCACCGCTTTCACCGTCAGCGACGATGCCTCTACTAAACCCCTCGTCAACGGGGCCAGCACCATTCCCTTTACCTTGGGTCATACGGGCTCAGGAACGGGGACCGGCACAGCTGTTGCCTACGCAATTACCGGTAATATTGCTGCTGGTACTTATGCGACCGCTTTGGCCGGGGCCTACACCTCCAACGTGATTCTGTCTGTTACCCCCTAACCGCTTGCCAAATCGACTCCGGGGGAGAGGAGCAATGCTCCCCTCCCCGGAGTTCTTTGCGAGTTCATCATTGCTAACTGAAAGGTGAGTATGAGAGCGATCCTGGCTTATTTTTTTATGACTGCCTCGATCCTCCTGTCACTGCCCATGGAGGGGTGGGGCGCCGACGTTGGCGCCCTGTCCGTCTCGGCGACAGTCCTCACCAAGAGTAATTGTAAATTTTCCACCACCACCGGGGACTTGATCTTCGGGACGATCGATTCTGGCGGTACAGCGGATGTTTCTGCCAGCGCGACCCTCATTTTTCGCTGTAACGGCAGTGCGCCGATTGCTTCTTATCTACTTAGCGACAATGATGGTCTCAATACCAACAAGATGGCGCACACCACCCTTGCCGGAAACTTCCTCCCCTACGAATTGAGCTACACCCCCACCACGGGCTCCGTGCCACGCGGTGATCCTGTAACTCTTTCCATCACCGGCACGGTGCGCAGTAGCGACTATCGAGCAGCGATGGCCGGTGCCTACAGCGATACGGTGATTCTGTCGATTCTCCCCTGAAGGACGATATCGGAGGTTTTTCTTGAATCTTGTTGCGATCCCGACTAGATTAGAACGCATGAGCTCCTATCGTACTCCGACATTCCTCCTTTTTCTCTTTCTTCTTTTCACCCTCCTTCGCCCCCTGCCTGCGGCGGCAGACGGCTGGCGGGTGATTCCGATCCTCCTCAACTTCGATCAAAAGACCCGCAGCGGCGTGATCACTCTCTACAACGAAGGAGAGAACAAGATCTCCCTGCAGGTCAAATCTTATACATGGTCTCAGGATAGCGACGGCAAGGATCAGTACCAAGAGGATGCCGAGCTGGTCTTCTTCCCGCGCCTTCTGACGATCGAGCCCGGCAAAAGTCAGGTGCTGCGCGTCGGCATGCAAATCCCGGCGACCAGCAGCGAAAAGACCTATCGTCTCTTTATCGAAGAGATTCCCGAAGCACGCAAGGCCGACCAGGGAGCGACGATCGCCATTACTCTCCGGTTCGGCATACCGATCTATGTTGCCCCTCTCAAGAGCGAACCCCGCGGTGAGTTCACCGAGGCGACCCTGGACAAGGGGCAGATAGTAACCGTCATCAAAAATACCGGTAACGTCCATTTTCGTATCCAGTCGGTGCAGTTGATCGCTAAAGATGCGAACGGCGCCGAAGTCCTGCGCCGGAAGATCGACGGTTGGTATCTACTGAGCGGCGCCTCCCGCCCTTATCTCTTTACCCTGCCGCCGGAAGAATGTCGCCAAGCCGCCACCCTCGAAATCCTGGCAGACACCGATCGTGAAGATATCGCTACGGCGATCAAAGTCGACCCGCAGGCCTGTAACCCCTGAGGAATCCCTGCTCTTCCCCCATCCCCGTGCCCCGTTGGCGGGCGCTCGTGGCAAGAGAGTTGACATTGCAGCGCTTCGTTCTCCTCCTCTTCTTAATCCTGATACCCGCATCCCTCCATGCCGAATTAATGGTGATCCAGATCAGTGTTAACGGGGTGACGCGGGGAGAGTTTTTTGTGGAACGGGAAGGCTCGGGGAACTTCCTGCTACCGATTGATGATCTCCCTTCCCTCGGGCTGCTGATCGATCCGAAATCGACTACAATTATTGGCAATACCAGCTACTTTTTCCTGACCGAATTTCCCGAAATCTCCGTAGATTTTGACGAAGGCCAGCTGGCCCTGTCCTTGACCTCCCCACCGCAGTATCTCCCCGCCTCCGTCATCGACTTATCTCGTCAAAAGCAGAGACAGGTGCAACGCCCAATGGAGACCAGCGCCTTTATCAATTACCTCCTCGATTTTGCAACCGATTCCCGCATGGAAGGGAGCAGCGGTGGTTTGGCCGGTGAAGTCGGTTTTCGGCGCCGCAATCTCCTCTTTTTGAGCGGTCACCGCTACGAAGTTTCTAGTGAAGAGTCGCGCTTCGTCCGGCAGATGACCAGCGCCACCTGGGAATGGCGGGACGAATTGCGCCGCCTCATTGTCGGTGACGCCATCACGCCGGCCGGTCTCCTTGTCCCCGCAGTGCGCTTCGGAGGGTTGACGGTCAGTCGCAATTTCGATCTCGATCCCGCTTTCATCCAGTATCCAACCTTTGATTATGCCGGGTCGATTGCCGGCCCGGGGGAGATCGATATTTACCAGAACGGCTTCAAGCTGCGGACCGAAAAGCTGCAACCGGGGACGTTCCAGCTCGAAAATCTGACCGGCGCCCCGGGGTATGGCGACATCGAGCTGATACTACGCGATCAGTTCGGTCGCGAAACCCGTTTGAGCTCCCCTTATTACCTGACGGATCAACTCCTCAAACCGGGGCTTCAGGAATACAGCTACAGTGCCGGTCTGCGCCGTGACGGCTACGGCAGCAGTGAAGATCATTACAGCTCAGCGGCCCTGCTCGGCATGCATCGTTATGGCTGGAACCGGCGGCTGACGCTCGGCTACTCCCTCCAGGCCGGAGACGGGCTGTTCATGGTCTCTCCCCACCTCGATGTCCTCGCCGGAACGAGCGGAATCATCAGTCTGGCGGTGGGGGGAAACACGGGCAATGCAAGTGGTGGCGCTGGTCTGCTGCGTTACGCCTTCAATCGCCGCCCCTTCAGCACCAGTTTCGAATATCAGTACGTTACTGATGGATGGCAGACATTATCCGAAACAACAACGACCGGAGCAGCGCTGCAGCAGCAGATACGGGGGACGATCGGCTGGGGAAGCCTGGCCGCCGGTTCGTTAACAATCAATGCCGCGCAGCGGGACTTCTACAACGGAACGACGCAGACCAGTCTCGGAGCGATTTATGGCCGCCGCCTCTTCAACATGGTGAGCTGCAATCTTTTTATTCAACAGACCCGCGATGAAAACAGCAATTTGTCGGCCTTCGCCATCCTGACCTATTCACCGCCAAACCGTCCCCAGACAGCGCTGCGCCTTGAAAAGCAGCCGGGGAGTGCAAGCCAGTCGGTCGATGTCCAGCGCAACGCCCCCGCCGGTGCCGGATATGGTTATCTGGCAACGGCAGGGCATCGCAGTGGGGACTCCGGCAGTGCGTCATATCTCGACGCCTCCGGGGAACATCGCAGCCGCTATCTTAACATCCGGGGGCGGGGCTATTTCGAGGGGGGCGACAGCGGTTCGGCCACGGCTTTTTCTCTGGGGGCAGCCGGGGCACTGACCTGGGTTGGCGGGCACATTAAGCCTTCGCGCCCGGTCGATGACAGCTTTACCCTGGTCCGGGTCGGAACGTTGCCGGAGGTAAAAGTCTATCGCAATGGCGAAGAGGTCGGGCGTACGGACGAGAATGGCCTGGCTCTTATTCCCGGCCTCACTTCTTACTTCGATAACCGCATCTCGATTGACGATACGGATATCCCTATCGATCATCGCATCACCAGCGTCGAGTATTACCTTTCCCCCCCGGCCCGGAGTGGCTCCTGTGTCGATTTTGATGTGGTGCGCAGTCAACCGGTCACCGGACATCTTTATCTCCGGCGCGGAGAGGACAGCCAGCCGGTTGAATTCCGCGAGGTCGAACTGCTGAACGCCGCAGGGCAAAGTTTGACCATACCGACCGGACGCGGCGGGGAATTCTATTTTACCCCCGATGACTTTCATGCCGCAGGCGGGACAAAGACGAAAATGAAGGGCTGCGAAGCGTTAATTAAACCGAAGGAAGGCGTCGCGCTCTCACCCCGCTATCGGGCCACCTTGTGGATCGATGACAAAGAACGCACTTTTGACCTTGAAGTTCCGGTCAGCGATGAACTATTTATCGACATGGGAAAGATTACCGTCGATGCCGAGCAGATGCAATAACTGTTCCATTGGCAAAAGGAGATTGTCATGCCAGCCCTTAGATTTTTTATTTTTCTGGTAGTCGGGTGCTTGAGTCTGATCGCTACCCCCGCCTGGTCGGCGGCGTGCCGGGTGAATGTGACGCCTCTGAGCTTCGGTTTTTACGATATATTTTTGCCGACAGCCAAAATGGCAACGGCCCAGGTGACGATCATCTGTAATCACAAAGGAGATTCGCCGGCAACCGTGCAGCTCACGCTCTCTGCCGGAAGTTCCGGCAATTTCGGCCAGCGGGGAATGATGGGGAGTGCCGGCGGAGCCCCTCTTTTCTACAATATCTACATCAGTGCCGGATTGTCGGAAGTGATCGGCGATGGTAGCAGTGGTTCGACAGCGCCCTCCTCGCTGGTGGACAGGACCGCCCCCTGGGTCGTCACGCTTTACGGCAGCATCCCCCCGCGGCAACCCGTCCTGGTCGGCACCTATACCGACAGCCTGATCGCTACCATCTATTACTGAAGAAGCTTTCCCTTCGCCTGCAGCCGTTTGTGCAAAGAACCGGGCGAGTAAAAAGAGTCTCTTGACGGGGCCGCTTTGGCGGATAGACTTGCAGACAGCGACCCTGAGATTTTTCGCAACGGAGGCTGACATGAATATTTTCGACTTCGCGATCAAGATGGAGCAGGACGGCAAAATTTATTACGAAAAACTGGCGAAAGACGCCACTCTCCCCGGTTTGCAGACGATCTTTGCCCGATTGGCTGAGGATGAGCAGAAACATTACGATACTTTTGTGGCTTTGCGGGACGGAGGGAAGAACTTTGCCATGGCCGATTCGACGGTTCTTGAATTCTCGAAAAACGTTTTTGCGGCGTTGCCAAAGGAGTCAGGCGAGGCGGTAAAGGATGACCTTGACAGCTATCGTCACGCCATGCAGCTCGAAGCCGAGAGTTTTCGTCTTTACGAAAGCGCGGCGAAATCGGAAGAGGAGGAAGGGCCAAAACGACTGTTACTGAAGATCGCTGCTGAAGAACACAAGCATTTCCAGATTCTCGAAAATATCTATTCCTTCGCCAACGCCCCCAACCAGTATCTGGCCTGGGGCGAATTCAGCAATCTCGACGAATTCCGCAACTTCGGACGCAAGATCGATCGTTAGCCAACCTCAAGCCGACAAAGGAGAAGGACGATGGGAACTCACTATATTATCGATGAATGTATCGCTTGCGGGGCATGTGTGGACGTTTGTCCGGTGGCGGCGATAAGTGAAGGTACGCCGATCTATATTATCGATAAGGAGGTGTGCATCGATTGTGGCGCCTGCGATGAAGTCTGTCCGGTGCAGGCGATTAAATGGGAAACAACGGCATAACGGCTCGATTTTTTGATGTTGGCGAAGATCCAGAGGCAGCGCTCGCACCTCCCCGGCGGAACGGTTGTCGATATCGCTTGACTTTCAACATGCCGGCAGGCATCCTTTTTTCCTTATAAAGAGGAGTAGCTACCGGCCGCCGACCAGGCCGGCTCCAGGCCCGTCAATCCGGTGAAAACCCGGGCTGGAGACGATTCAAATCGTCAGCGAGATCTTTATCCAGGGCATTGTGCATGCCGGGATAAAGATCTTTTTTTTTACCCTCGGCGACAAGTTCAAGACCGAAAATCTTTCCATGGCGATCTGAGCCGTAAACGCAGAAACTGAGGAGTCAACATGCTCAAACAGTACAAGAATCTCGTGCTCTTTTCCGCGCTGTTAGTGGCCCTTCCCTTCTTCTCCTTTTTGATCAGCTTTTACACGGACTGGCTCTTTTTCGTCGAGACCGGCTTCCCCGCGGTCTTCACCACGACCCTGTATGCGAAAATCGGCGCCGGCGTCTTCTTTGCAGCGCTCCTCTTCATCTTTGCCCAGATCAATCTTTTCTTCGCTAACAAAGCGGCTTTCCCTTATGCCGGCACCTACATCGTCGTCGGCAGCGCCCGCTTGCTGCGCAGCGAAATCCTGCGCTTTGTCACCCCCCTTGGCCTGCTGGTCAGCGTTGCGTTGGCTCTTTTAGTCGGACAGTGGGGGGCGATGCAGTGGGAACAAGTCCTCCTCTTTAGCAACCGCGCCAGCGTCGGCACCATCGATCCGGTTCTGGGCAAGGATCTCGGTTTTTATCTCTTTAGCCTGCCGCTGCTGGAGATGCTCAAGAGCTTTGCCACCCTTTTGCTGCTGGCAACAGCCCTGATCAGCGTTGTCACCTACTATCTGCGCGGCGGCATCACCTTGACCGAGCAGGGGCTAGCCATCGACGCTGCAGTTCGCCGCCATCTTGCCGTCCTGGTTGGCATCTTCTTCTGCGTAGTCGCGGCCGGCTTTTATCTTGAAAGCTTCCGCCTGCTCTTTTCCAATAACGGCAATTTTTATGGCGCCAGTTATGTCGATGTCAATTCCCGCCTCCTCACCTACCAGATTCTGACTTTTCTCACCCCGCTGGCAGGGATCATGCTGGCGTTCGGCGGCTGGAAAGGGTCCTGGCGCCAGGCGCTGCTGCCGCTGATTCTTGTCATCGCTGTTTATGTGATCGGCATCCGCCTTTATCCCGGTGTCCTCAATAAATTCAAGGTTGCCCCCAACGAATTGGCCCTTGAGACCCCTTATATCCAGCACAATATTAAGTCGACCCGCTTCGGCTATGATCTCGAAAAGATTGAAACCATCCCCTTCGATGTCGATACCAAACTGACGGCGGCGGATATCGCCAACAATGACGCCACGATCAAGAACATCCGCCTTTGGGATCATGGGCCGCTGCTCAAGACCTACAGCCAGCTGCAGCAGATCCGGACCTATTACAAATTTTTTGATGTCGATAATGATCGTTACACCGTCAACGGTCAGTACACCCAGGTCATGCTTTCGCCGCGCGAGCTTTCCTACGCCGATCTCCCCAGTAAGAACTGGATCAACGAACGCCTCATCTTCACCCATGGCAACGGCATTACCTTCGGGCCGGTCAGCCGCATCAGCAAGGAAGGGCTGCCGGAGTTTTTCGTCAAGGATATCCCTGCGGTCAGTCTCGCCGACGTTAAGGTCACCCGCCCGGAGATCTATTTCGGCGAACTCTCCAACGATTACGTGATCGTCAAGACCAAGGTGCCGGAGTTCAGTTATCCGACCGCCACCGGCAACATCAACACTACCTACGCCGGCCAGGGCGGGGTGGTGATCGATTCGATGCTGAAAAAAGCCCTTTTCGCCGCGAAATTCAAGACCGAAAAGATCCTGCTGTCGACCGATATCACCGCAGGGAGCCGCATTATCTACAACCGCAACATCAATGAGCGGGTTAAAATCATTGCCCCTTTCCTCCGTTTCGATGGCGACCCCTACATGGTCGTAGACGAAGCCGGGCGGTTAAAGTGGATTGTCGATGCCTACACCTTCTCGGATCGCCTCCCTTATTCCCAGCCGCTCCGAGGGGGGATCAATTACCTGCGCAACTCGGTCAAGGCGGTGGTCGATGCTTATGACGGCTCTATCGACTTTTATATCAGCGACCCGGACGATGTGCTGATCAAGGTCTACAGCCAAATCTTCCCGGAACTCTTCCAGCCGATGGCGGCCATGCCTGCCGATCTGCGCCAGCATATCCGCTACCCGCATCAGTACCTGCAGATGCAGGCCTCGATGTTCTCCGCTTACCACATGACCGACCCCAAGGTCTTCTACAACAAGGAGAATCTTTGGGAGATTCCCGCCCTCGGCGACAAGCCGATGGAGCCTTACTACACGATTATGAAGCTGCCGGGCGAAGCAAAGGAAGAGTACATCCTGCTCCTCCCCTTTACCCCTTCGAAACGCGACAACCTCGCGGCCTGGCTCACCGCCCGCTGCGACGGGGAGAATTACGGGAAGATCATGGCTTATACCTTCCCGCGTGACCGTTTGATCTACGGCCCGAAACAGATCGACGCCCGTATCAATCAGGATTCCTTTATCTCGCAGCAGCTCTCCCTCTGGAGCCAGCGCGGCTCCGACGTTATCCGCGGCAGTCTGCTGGTCATCCCGATCGAAAAGTCGCTCCTGTATGTCCAGCCCCTCTTCCTTGCTGCCGACAAAGCCGGCTTGCCGGAACTAAAGCGGGTCATCGTCTCCTTTGACGATCAGGTGGTCATGGAAGAGAATCTCGAACTCGCCCTGCAACGCCTCTTCGGGGCGGAAATGTCCCCGGCCATCGCCGCCACTCCGGGTGGCAAGGTCGATCTAAGCGCCGCGCCGACCGACCTGGCCAAGGAAGCGATGAGCATTTTTGAACGGGCGATCAATCTGCAACGCCAGGGAAACTGGGCCGGTTACGGCGAGGAAGTGAAAAAACTCGGGGAGGTCCTGCAGCAGATGGCCAGGTAGACGCTCAAGAAGCAACCGATCTTCTCCTCCCCGGCGACAGGGTTTTTCAGCTTCCTGCCGCCGGGGATATTTTTTAAGTCAGCACTGGCAACTCACCCGCAACATATTGAGGTTCCATCAAATATTGTGGCCAGAAAACCCTTCCTCCTCCCCGTCGCTTCACCTTCCTAAAAGCTAACCACCTGTTAATAAAACTTAAACTTGAGATCTAGTGCGGTCTTTATTCTTGGCAGGCCACTTGCTAATACATTAAACCGTGACGTCCGTCGTCATCTACTGGAATATTTGCAAAATGGGATGTTGTTGCTAAACTTTCACCACTTAGCCCGAATCAAAGGAGATCACCATGAAAAACAGAGTTCGTTCCCTGACCTTTCTCACCATCTGTCTGCTCGCCACTGCTTCCTTCCTCGGCGGTTGTGCAACAACCGGCATGCAGCGCTCCGTCAAAGCTTCCAACTCCATCTAACAGGTCGACACTGAGATGAGGAAAATGGTTGCTCAGATTGATACCACGGCGGCATCCCTTGACGCTGTCCTCAGTCCCGGACAATCCGACCTGAAAAAATCCTTCACCAGCTATTCCGACAATGTCGTTGAGTTGGAGAAGACAGGGGATAAAGTTCTTAAGTACATGGCGGAAATGAAAGTAAACACCAAGGAATATTTTGCCGAGTGGGCAAAAGAAGGAAACACTTATACCAATCCCCGCCTCCGCGAACTCAGCGAAGAGCGCCAGAACAAACTAGCTGATATTTATGCTCAGGTCTCGGCCGCCAACGAAGGGGTCCAGGAGAGCTATCAGGCATACATAACCGACCTCAAAGAAATCCAGATGTATCTGTCTAACGATTTAACCCCGAACGGAATCGCATCTGTCACCCCCATCGCCCAAAAAAGTGTCCAGGATCTCGTGGACCTGAAAGCATCGCTGCGGCCGGTCATTTACGCTCTCGATGAAATCAAGGCTGAATTATATTCCGGCGGGAAGTAGGCCGGCAAAGCTTTCGACCATGTCGACCATAGCAAGTGGCAAATGAACCTACAATTTCCAAAGTGCTGAAAGGGAAGAAGATCATGAAAAAACTACAGCGCACATTACAATTTCTGGTCTGCATCGGATTGCTCACCGCATTTCTGGGATGCGCATCCACACAAACAACACAAAGTACCGGCGAATTTGTTGATGACTCCGTGATCACGACCAAGGTAAAAGCGGCAATATTCAATGAGCCGACCCTGAAAACGTTTCAAATCAATGTCAAGACCTACAAAAGAGTCGTTCAGTTAAGTGGCTTTGTCGATTCGGCGCAGAGCGTGTCCAAAGCAGGCGAGGTTGCCAAGGCCGTTGAGGGTGTTGCCTCCGTGGAAAACGACCTGGTAGTAAAATAGTGAAGAGCATTCATGTGAATTGAACGTTGCAACGGCAGGAAGCTGGATTCCTGACCGCAACTCATTACGGAGGATGTATGTTGTGGACCATCTGTGTAATTCTGATCGTGCTTTGGTTGCTTGGAATCGTTACATCATATACCATGGGCGGCTTGATCCACATTTTGCTGGTCATTGCCGTTATCGTGGTGCTGGTACGGATCATTCAAGGAAGAAGGATTCTTTAGGTCGGGAAATTCCGGCATAGACCCGTTTGGCTGAATAAAAATGGCGCCTCGCGAGGCGCCATTTTTTGCGCAGGAATTGACAGGCTTTGAGGTGAACCATTCATGAAAATTCCCTTCGTTCCAGCTTTGCTTCTGGTTTTTCTCCTGGCCGGCTGCGCAGCAAAAGCTCTCCCGCCGGTGGCGTTCAAGATTCCGACCCGGACCATTGATTACCAGAAGGAGGTCAAGCCGCTTCTCGACAAACGCTGCACGGTTTGTCACTCCTGCTACAATTCCCCCTGCCAACTTAAACTGGATTCCTTTGAGGGGGCGGACCGCGGCGCTACCAAGGAGGCGGTTTATAATTCCTCCCGGCTCACGGCCATGGACCCGACCCGTCTCTTTACCGATGCGCAGACCACCGCCCAGTGGCGCCAGAAAAAATTCTTCAGTGTTACCGAGAGCACCGTTGCCAATGGTTTGAATGACTCGCTCATGATGCAGATGCTGTCCCATAAGATGAAAAACCCGAAAAGTGTGGGGGAGTACCTGTCGGAATCGGACGATCTGAGCTGCGCGGAAAATGGCAAAGAGCTGGGTGGCTACCTGGAAAAGCATCCGAACAATGGGATGCCCTTTGGTTTCCCCCCGCTCAAGCAGGAGGAGTTCGACCTCATCGCCGGCTGGCTGGTCCAGGGCGCCAAGGGTCCCGATGCCGCCGCGCAGGCGGAACTGACGTCGCCGCAAGCCAGCGATGCGCAGGCCATCCTGCAGTGGGAAGACTTTCTCAATCAGGACGATGCCAAACATGCCATGACCGCCCGCTACCTCTACGAGCATCTCTTTTTGGCGCACGTGAAGTTCGGCACCCCGACCAACGAGTTTTATGAACTGGTCCGCTCCAGGACGGCTCCCGGCCTGCCTCTGGATCTGATTGCCAGCGTTCGCCCCTATGACGATCCCGGCGTCCCGCAGGTCTATTATCGCTTTCGCAAGATTCACTCCACCATCGTCTACAAAACCCATATGGTCTTCAATCTGGACGACGCCCAACTGCAGCGTTTCAACGAGCTCTTTATCGCGCCGGAGTGGCTGCAGCCGCCGCATCGCATGGGCTATGACGCGAAGTTGAGCGCCAATCCCTTTGTCGCCTTCGAGCAGATCCCGCCGCGGGCGCGCTATCAATTCCTGCTCGACAATGCCTACTACATCATCATGTCCTTCATCCACGGCCCGGTCTGCAAGGGGCAGATCGCCCTCAATGTCATCGATGACCATTTCTGGATCATGTTCGTCGACCCGGAGCATGATCTGAGCGTGACTTATCCCGGTTTCCTCAAGATGAACAGCGACAAGCTGCGGATGCCCATCGAGCAGGGGAGCGACCTGCGCGCCTTCTCGGCGCTCACCGATGACCACCGTGAGTCGGCGGTGGCGTTCTACCGGGCCCGGCAGGATCTCTATGCGGCCTTGAACTTTGCCGGCCTCGGCTATGACGCCATCTGGAAGGGGAACCGGGCCGCCGATGCCCCGTTGCTCACCATCTATCGCCATTTCGAGAGTGCCTCGGTGCACAAGGGGGCTTTGGGCAATCTGCCGAAGACGATGTGGGTCATCGACTATCCCCTGCTGGAGCGGATCTATTACGCCCTCGTGGCCGGGTTTGATGTCTACGGCACGGCCGGTCACCAGTTGGTGACCCGGCTTTACATGGATGAGTTGCGCATCGAAGCGGAAAGTAATTTCCTGAATTTCCTTCCACCGGTGAGTCGCCAGGAGATCATGCAATCGTGGTATCAGGAGGTTAAACCCAAGAATATCGGCTACTATCCCTCCGCTTTGCCGACAAAAATATCCTATGTAACGGACGACCCGAAGCGAGAGTTCGTCGAGTATGTTGTCGACCGCCATCTCCTGCCGGCGAGCGGCGTCGCCTTCGATCCGGTGAATTACCTGCGCGCCGGGGGTGTTGATCCGCAGCTACCGGACAAATATGAAACAACCAATGACTATCTGCGAGCCTTTCGCGCTATTTCCCGGCCCGGGGCACCCTTTTTCACCATCGCCAATGATAGCAACGCCAATCTTGCCTTTGTGCGGGTACGACGGGCGCAGGGACGTGATGTCGCCTTTTCCATCGTTCTCAATCGTTGGCACGACAATGTCGCCTTCATGCGCGACGAGGAGGATCGCCTTGATCCGTCAAGGGACAGCGCCGACTTCATTGATGGTCTCATCGGTTGCTACCCGAACTATTTCTTTGATGTGCAAGAGGAGGAGTTCCCCGATTTCATCGCTCTTCTTAGCCATTTTGATAACAGTCCCGAAGAGCTGGCACGCTTGGCCCGCTATGGCGTGAACCGGGCGGACGAGCGTTTATGGGCAACTTATGACTGGTTTCAGCAACGCTTTAATGAAGACGAGCCGGTGCAGGGCGGGCTCCTGGATTTGAACCGTTACTACTACCGCGTCCGTTAGAGGAGCGCGAAGGAAGGTAGGGAAGATGTTCCACTGGATGAGAAATCATAATCGTGAAGAGATAAGACGGCGCCCCTTCCGCCCCGAGTGGGAGGCCTTCTTGCGCACGAACGTGGCCCACTACTGCGCGCTAACGGATGGCGAACGCGACGAACTCCTCGCGCTGATCCAGGTCTTTCTGGCAGAGAAGAACTGGGAAGGGTGCGGCGGCCTCGACCTCACCGATGAGATCCGCGTCACCATTGCCGCTCAGGCATGCCTGCTCCTTCTCGGGCTCCCTCACGATTACTATCGCAACGTCGAATCGATCCTTGTCTACCCCTCCACCGTTGTCATTCCTGAACATCAACCCGGTGTTTTCGAGCGTGTCGACAGCCCGGTGGAAGCCAATGTCCCCATTCTCGGCCAGGCCATCGCCCGGGGGCCGGTGATCCTCGTCTGGGACGCCGTCCTGCACGGAGCGCGTCACCCCGGTCAGGGTCACAACGTCGTTTACCATGAATTTGCTCATAAGCTCGACATGCTTGACGGCACCGCCGACGGCACCCCCCCTCTCGTCGACCATGACCAGCTTGCTGAGTGGGTGGAAGTGTGCTCCCGGGAATTCCTTCGGTTGCGTGATCTCGCCGGGCAGGGGCAAAAAACTTTCCTCGACGCCTACGCGGCCAGGAACGAGGCCGAGTTCTTTGCCGTGGCAACCGAAGAGTTCTTCGCTCGCCCCCTCGCTCTCCAGAAGCACTCCCCCGATCTTTATCGCGTCCTTGGCGCTTACTACCGTCAAGATCCGGCCGAACGCGTGCATCGCGTCTGCCCTCCGGAAGAGTGAGTCAGAATCAGGAGTCCTGGCCGTTCACTTCTTAGCCAAAGGGGATACAATCATGAATAAACGCACTGAGTACGTCGAGAAACTCTCGGCCCAGATGGTTGAATGGGATGTCCAGATCGAGCGACTGCATCGATTTCATTCTTTCGCCTGAGAATATTGCTAAAAAGATCATAGAAATTGGCGCACGGGAGCCGAAGGCGGAGTGAGCTTGTGACACAGGCGGGACTAAAGGGTCGGTCCAAGCTGCCGTTGCAGCCTCAACTGGTTTTTATGCTCTGAGGTCTTGAAGGCGAGGTAGTCCTGCTTGTCCAGTTCAAAGAGCTGCTCTTTGTAGCGGGCGGTAAGATCGTACCAGTTATTAATCCGCCGGCTGAAAAGACTTTTTTCGGGGGAGGGCATCGTCGTCATAAAGGACTGGATCGCGAAATAGTAGCGGACAGCATTCCGTTCGGTTGCGCCCCGCGGCCCGCCGATATGGATGTCCTTGCCATTTTTATCTGTTCCGGTCACCGTGAACCCGACCTTGTCCTGGCCAAGGGTGGAAAAATAAGCCTTGCCCGCCAGGCGCAGCGCCAGACTTTCGTTGTATTCATAGCTGACGTGAACAAAAGTCCTGTCCTTGGACAGGGGGAGAGCCTCGAACCTCATTCTGTGGTTCTCTGTACCGAAAGGGCCATCCTCGGCATTGAGCATAATATCCAGATACGTCTGCTCCTGCACCACGTTCTGAAAATGGTAAAGAACCTGATGCGCTTCTTCCGGAGTTTGATAGAATTTGCGGCCGAAGTAAAAGGTCAGCAGCTTGTTACCCGGCTCTTCCCGGAAAGTACAGGCCTTGACATTGGGGTGCAGGGAGACGATGCCGCACCAGTTGGCCGGAACCTGAAGAGCGTTGACAACGCTGCTAAAGGGAGAATCAAAGATCCCGTAGACATCCACATGCACTCGATTGTTTTTCGCAAAAGAAGTGAGAAAGAGCGGAAGACCGAAACTGCTCGTCTCCAACTTGGCGATGTTCCGCTGATACGTGTCGAGCAGAATCCCGCCCTGCCCGGGCTTCACGACAGCGGCGGCTGAACCGGCCGAGAAATGAATCGCCGCGGCAGCCAGAAACAGGAAGATTTTCGGCAGGGTTCCAATCTTGATCATCGTTTCACTTTCCTCATTTCCCCTACTTTACAACCAGCGCACGAACAAACTGACAAACCACTCCCTGGTTCGGGGGAGCAACGGCCGTTTTTTCCACTCTTCCCAGTGAATCTGCTTTGAATTCAGCAGATCCCCGTTAAACATCTGTTCCATTTCGCCGGCAAATTCCTTACTCAGGATAATCGCATTGACCTCGTTGTTATTGAGCAGGCTTAAGTAATCCATGTTGGTCGAGCCGACCGTTGCCCAGACACTGTCGATGACCGCGGTTTTGGCGTGCAGCAGGGAATTACTGTGCTCATACAGCTGCACCCCCGCCCGCAACAGTTTGGAATAGTAAGATCTCTGGGCATGTAAGGCCAACAGCGAATCGGTGATGCCGGGGAGGATGACCTTGACGTCAACACCGCGCCGGGCCGCATCAGTCAGGGCCTTGATGATCTGCTCGTCCGGAAAAAAATAGGAATTGGTCAGGTGAATCGACTTCTCGGCTAAAGAAATAGCCAACACATAGACAATAAAAGGAACCCGGTTGCTTTCTCCCGGTGTGCTGCCGATCACACGGACCAAGGCGCTCCCCTCTTCTTGCGGAGCCGGAAAATAGTCCCGCAGGGCGGGCTTCGCTTCCCGCTGCATCATCCAGGTGTCAAGAAAGAGTTTCTGCAATTCCGCCACAGCCGGGCCTTCAATTTGCACGTCGGTGTCACGCCAGTGGATCGGTATTTTTTCGTTTTTTCCCCGATTGAAAGGCGTACTCGAATAAACATTGCTGATGTTGATCCCGCCGAGAATGGCGACTTTGCCGTCGACGATCAAAATCTTGCGGTGGTCCCGGTGGGGACTCAACCCCCATTTTTTCCCAACCGTCAGGGGATTCACCGGATTGAAGGCGACCACCTGGATTCCTTCGTCACGCAGTCGCTGAAAAAAAGCATCGGGCGTCAGCATGCTGCCGAGGCTGTCGTAGATGATATGGACCTGAACCCCTTGCCGCTGTTTTTTCAGCAACAGATCAGCAAATTGGTGGCCAATTTCACCATCTTCGATGATGTAGCTTTCCAGGTTGATGTGGTCTTTGGCGCTTTCCAGGGCCTTGAACATGGCGGCATAGGTTGCCTGACCATCAGCGAGGAGAGAAACTTTGTTCCCCCCGGTCAAGGGGCTTTCAGTGATCGATTCGACAACGGTTGTATGGCGTTCGAGAATCTTCATCGGTTCGACCGAATGCTGCAACCGCTCCATGAGCGCCTTGCTTTGCCGGGGCGACAGCTCCCCTCGGGCGGAAGTTATCGGCCGGAGTTTTTGTGCGGCAGGCGCCTCATCAATCATCGTTGAGACGTCCGGCAAGGTGGTGCAGCCGTTGCCGAGAATCAATAGTGAGACCAGTAGAAGTGACAAGAGTCTTGGTTTGATGATGGCCACTTGATTCCTCCCCAGTGGAAATCGATCGTTCAGTTCATTAATCTTCAGGCTTTACATAAGCCAGCGTCTTTTCATCAACAGATAAGAACAGAAGAAAGTAAGGAGCCCGACGCAAAGCAGGCTGATCCATTCCAGAGACAGATTAGCGATGTGCCCATCGTTGAGCAGGATATTTTTAATCGGATCGTAAAGCTGATAGGACGGTAAAAAAGTCGCAATGGATGTTAACTTTTGTGAAAAATCGGATAATGCCGACGGGATCAGATGGGGGAGATAGAATAAAACGCCCAGAGTTCTGGCGCTCGCCTGATTACGGCATAAAAAGCCGAGAAAGATGCCGTAAGAGCTGAAGCAGAAGCTGCCAACCAGGATAAATGCGATATAACTCGGGACGTTGCCCGTCTCGAAGTTACACATCACTTGCAAAATAATAACGGCGGTGAGGATCAGAACCATCCCGGAGAGGACCTTGGCAATCAGCCACTCAACTTCGCGCATCGGTGTTTGTAAAAGGGCAATCAGTAACTTTTTTTCTTTTTCTTCGGCAACTTGCGCCGGCATGATAATAAATCCGACAAGAAGAACCAGCATGAGAATCCAGGTTGGCAGTGTTTGTCTCTGAATCCCCCCTTCCTGCAGGGACTGAATATCGGCAATCCAGTTGATGCTCTTTCCTTCGACCATATTCTGTAATGCTGAAAAAGTTTCGACAATGGAAAGGGCCTGTAGCGATCCTTTTTCCAAAACGATCAGGATCAATCCATTCTCTTTGTTTTCGGCCGGCAGTAGCAGTCCGTCCAACCTCTTTTCCTTGACCCAGCTTTTACCTTCTTCTTCGCTGGAAACACGGGAGACGGTAAAGACTCCATCAGCCGAGGTAATGGTTTGGAGAATGACCGGAGAATAGGTTGCGTTTTGAATAAGCCCTATTCTTACTTTTTGAATGTCGGTCGGCGCACTGTCGACCAGTTTTAAAGAGAAAAAGACAAAGAGCGGGATGAAAATTATCAGAAATATCGTCTTGTTTTTAAAGGCGATGGCTAAATCATTCAACGTTAACGTTATGATATTTTTCATCATAATAGACACAACTTTTCATAAACTTCCGATTGGAAATATTCCCGGGGCGGACCATCAAAGACCAGGCTTCCTTGATGGAGCATAATGACACGAGTGGCCAGAGTCTTGATCTCTTCCGGGCGATGGGAGGTAAAGATGATCGTTTTCCCGGCGGCATGAAACGCTTTAATCATTCGGTAGATCTCTTTGGTCATCTCAAAGTCGAGACCCGAGGTCGGTTCATCAAAAAGCAGGATCGGGGGATCGGCTAACAGAGTGCGGCCGATACTGACCCTTTGCCTTAACCCTTTGGATAAGATCTGCACCCTGTTTTTACGGAAATTGAGCAGATCGAATTCATGGAGGATTTCTTCGATCCGTAAAAAGGGGACCTGAAAAAGACGGGCAAATATTTTCAGATTGTATTCAACGGAAAAAAATTCGAAAAGATTCGGAACTTCCGGGACAAAACCGATCTTCCTCGATACTGCCAGCCGGTTTTTCAGATCGATCCCGTCGACGATCACCTCTCCGCTATCGGGAAGATGCCAACTGGACAGCATCTTTAACAACGTCGATTTTCCTGCACCATTGTGGCCAATGATGGCAATCAACTCCCCCTTTTCGACCGTCAGGTTGATCGGCAGAAGACCTCTTCCTTCATCGTAAACTTTGGTAAGATTATGAACCTCTATCAGCACGGGATCTCTCCATCTTTCACTTCAGCAGGTAGTAATAGATTACGCTCCGGAGAGTGGAATAGTTGCCCTGCTCTCCGGAGCGCACCATCGTAACTGACAAGGTCCTGCTGCAACCCCATGATCAAGTCAGTCTCATAATAACGATCACCAAAATGACCACAACCAATACCGCAATAATGAATCCCATTGTTTTACTCCTTTCCACTACCGATGTTTACCATCGCAAACCGGCAGTCATTATAAATTCCCTGACTTTTTCAGGGTTCTGGAAGTAGCGAATCAAGTCAGGCACAAAATCCTCTTCTTTGTTCCTTTATAAATAACGCCAACTTCACAAAACACAAGACCAGTCCTCTTATTCTGTTATGTAGGGATATCGCAACGAACGTGCCGGAGGGGAACAGCGTCCACCTAAAACGCAACCGACTGATTATAAAGGTAGAAATTGAAAAATAACGGGTGATGTGGAAATGAATCCGTCAAAAAAATCTGTCACGGCTAGCGCAACTGTTATATTTGACGGGAGAGGTCACTCCAGTGTGAAGAAGAAGGTTGCGCCCCTGCCCTGTTCACTCTCGGCCCAGACCCGCCCGCCATGACGTTTGACAATCCGTTCCACAGTAGCCAAGCCGATGCCGTGCCCCTCGACGTCCGTCCCGGGGAGGCGCTGAAAAGGAACGAACAGCTTATCGGCCAAAGCCATCTCGAAGCCCGGCCCATTGTCCCGGACAAAATAGACCGGTTTGCTTTCTCTCTCCGCGACTCCGAATTCGATAACTGCCCCCTCCTGATTGCCGGCAAACTTCCAGGCGTTGCCGAGAAGATTATCGAGGAGCGCCCATAACAGCCCTGCATCACCGATGGCATCGATCCCGCTGGCGATTTGAAATGTAACCAGACGCTCTGGCTCGGCGGCTTTCAGTCCTTTGGCTACCTCGTCGGCAACCTGGCTCAGGTCAACTTTTTCCTGGCTCATGGCGACACGGGTGACACAGGAGAATTTGAGGAGGGTATCGATGAGCTGGTGCATCTGCCGGGAGCCTTCATACATCTCATGGATGTATCGCAAGCTCTCCGCATCGAGTTGGTTGCGACACAGGTCGCGGAGGACTTGACAATAGCCGCTAATGACCGTCAACGGCCGGCGCAGATCATGGGAAACGGTGTAGTTGAATGCCTCCAGCTCAATGTTCGCGGCTGCCAGTTCGGCGACGTGAGTGTCAAGATCGGTACTTAGAATTGCGAGCTTCTCTTCCATTTTCCGGCGACCGGAAATATCGATGAGTACCGCGCGGCACTCCTGCCCAGAAGCGCTCACCACAGCTTCGATCTGCACATAGAGTCGAGACCTCCCCGCTGCCGTGAGCGGCACCTCGCAAGACTCCTTACCGGGACGGATAAAGACTTTGCCGAGAAATTCCGCGAAGAGGGGTCGGGCTTCCTGAGCGACGAACAGTCCAAAATTCCAGCCGGCTAACCGGGAGCGTTCCATCCCGAGGAAGCCGGCCGCTGTGAGGCTGGCGGCACGGACGACTCCGGCGCAGTCGAGGGTGACATAGCCGACCGGGGCGAAATCGTAAAGGTCGGTGTAGGTTCCAAGCACCTGTTCGACTTCGTCCCGAGCCTGACGGAGCTCGGCATTTTGTATCTCCAGTTCGAGCTGGTGAACCTGCAACTTGTGCAGGAGTCGCGCTGTCTCATCCCCGGTTTTGGGGAGATCCTCTTTTGTCAGCTGTTTATCGGCGCGACGGAGTTGCACAACCGCAGGCATTTTCCCATTGTCGATGGCCATGGCAACTCTCCCGCACCAATCAGCTTTATGATGTTAATGTTTTCCGCGATGATGGCCACCATGGTCTCCGCCACCAGGACGATAGCCGACTGGTTCTACCCAGATGCACCCCGACAATGTCGAGGCGATCATCAACAGAATGGTGAGTTTAAGTAAAAGTGATTTTTTCATTAGGAAATTTTCCTTTCGGTGTTTGTTGCGGGGAGAAGATGAAGCGGCGGATGTACTGAAATGATAGTTTACAACTAGCGTGCCAGTGCTGTGGCACAGGCATCAATAGCGCAACAATATGATTATAAAGGTAATATTTGAAGCTAGGCGGGGAAGGGGGGAATAGAGTCTGGCAACGGAATCCGCCACACCTGACATAACCGTTATATCTGACGGCTAGCTTGCCATTCGGTGAAAGGTCATGTACACAGTGGGTCAGGCGCACACAACCGCGCAGGCGAAGAGTTTATTCGCCACACTCTTTTTCGTGGAGCCTTTCCCGCAGGCGGGCGTTGATCACCGGCGCCAAAGGAGAGGAGGAGAATGATCACCAGTGGCGCATCGAAATACCAGCCCAGGAAGCTCACCTGCGTTTGCTGGGAATTTTCTACCGCAAAATATGCCATCACCGCCGAAACGACAATGGCTGCTATCAGTGCAAATTTCAAGATCGACCTCCTGAATTTTCACTAAGAATCCGGTTATGAATCGTGCCGCCGGCGGCGAGAGCGCTGGCTTCTTCCCATCGGTGCGGATGGATGAGAACGAGCATAGAGCCCCGCGGAAGTTCCGATGATTGGCCACCTAAGACAGCAAAAAGCATGGCCCCATTCGGGGCCATGCTTGTCACAGACCGTCAGTTCACTATTTAATTTACAAACGGATAAACATCGGTCAACCCGAGGAGGTCGGTAAAGAGCAGGACGAGAAAGATAAAGACCAGAGCGCCGACCAGACCACCGACACCGAAATCAGCCGCAGCCGGCAGGGAATCGATATTCTGCGCCAGCTTCATCACTTCCTGATCGGTCAAACTGTTCACCCGGACTAACGCTTCCTCAGCGGTAACGCCATGGCCCTGCAGGGCGGCGCCGATATCTTCACGGGCCAGAAGCGTGGCGAGACGGGCACGACTGGCGTCCACCTCCTGGGCACTCACCATCGTCGCGCTCTCAACCAGAGCCGCATTGGCGAGGGGAACGGCAATCGTATGGAAGGACATGAGCATGATCAATAGCAGCGCGGTTTTTTGAAAGAAACGGGATAAATACATGGCAAGATCTCCTTGGTTGGGTGATAACAAAATCGCGACGGGTTAAAGCTCTTCACTTAGACGCAGGAAATCAAAGTCTGAAGCCGATAGCGGCTGTCGTAACAAAACCGTCCAGCTCGATATGCTGGCCGCCGAAGGAAGGCTCGGCCCACAAATATTTCCCTTCCAGACCGACAAACAGGTTGTCCTGTAAATTAAAATTTACACCGGCACCGGCGTGTAAGCCGTAGGTAATTTCTGTCGAGCCTTCTACGTCACCGCTGTTGTCATTCACGTCGAGATCGGAGATGTACGCGCCGATTCCGAACAACCCATAAGGCTCGATCCACCCGAGCGGGAGAAGAATCTTCCCGGTGGCGAGGAGCGGCACAACTGTCAGCTTTGTTTCACCGGGTGACGCCAGCGGAGAACCTTCGCTCTCAAAATAGCCGACACCAAATTCAACGGCCAGAATCGGCAGGATGTAGTGACCGACAGCGACCTCGCCGGCAAACCCGCTCTTGCTGTCGATGTGTTCCCGGTCACCGGCATTGAAATTGTCCAGGTCGTAAGATGAACTGGGTGAATAGATGCCGCCCTTGAGCGCCAGATAATTCCCCTCACCGGCTGCCGCTTTTGCCTGAGGGGTGAAGCCGATCAACGCGCCGGCAAGAACAAGAAGTAAAACTGTTGTTTTTTTCATAACGTCTCCTTGAGGTGTGGTTAACTCCCTATTACTCGACGATCATCCGATTCTCTACAGCCTTGACGCCGTTGACGTCGTTCGCAAGTTTCGTCGCCAGATCCATTTCTGCGATGTTGCGAGCCTTGCCCTGCAAAGTCACCACGCCATCCTTCGTTGTGACTTTGGTGTTGAGGGCACTGGTCGAGCGGTGATACAGCAGGGTCATCTTGACCTGGGCGGTGAGGGAAGAGTCATCGATCTTGTCGCCTATGGAGCGGTTCTCTTCGGCAACCCCGGCCACGGTCATTTCATTCACGACGTCTTTAACTCCCTCGATATCCTTGACATATTCTGTTGTCAGCTCTCTTTGTGCCGGACTGGACGCCGCCCCTTTCAAGGTCACGATGCCGTCTTTGACGTCAACCTCGGTCCTGGCGCTGACGCTGCGATGGAAAAGGAGCGTCGATTTCACTTTGGCGACGAGCCATGCATCGGAGCCTTTAGCGGGATCGCTTTTGATCTTCAGCTGATTATCCACACTCTTGACGTTGGGAATTCCCGCAACGGTCTCCTGGGCTAACATTTTGTGCGATTCATTGAGAACCACCCCGGTCACGGTGACGGCGCCGTCTTTGGACTTGATTTTAATATCATCCTCTTGCAGGTAGGTTTTAAAGGTGTACGACTGCTTGGCCGTTGCTTCAATGTTGCTGTCCATTTTCGACGCCTGCACCGGGACACTGAACGCGACAAGTGTCGCCGCAGCCAGCATCATGCTTTTAGAAAATTTTACTTTCATGCCATCTTCTCCATTTATGTATTAGTTGTTTATGGAACTTACATTCTCACTATTTTTCAAATACCTTCTTGATCTGGCCGATCTTTCCCTGAACTTTGCCAGCGATCTTTTCATCGCTCCCCTCAGCAGCCAACGCCGGATTATCGGATAATTTTCCGGCAAGCTCCTTTGCTGTCCCCTTCAGTTCGTGAATCGCGCCTTCGACCTGGTCCTTGCTGCTTGCTTTCATGATCTTTCTCCTGATGACAAGGTGAATGGCTCTTTTCCGCCGAATTTCCCGGTTTTTTGAAAATTATCCCTATCGGATCGGACCGTGTCGATCGTCGATAAAGCGTTGCGGGTTTGCCAGATGCCGTCCTTGACAGCGGCCTTGTAAAGGGATTCGAGTTCCCTCCGGGTGTGTTCAATGATCTTTCCCGGCATTCCCGGCAGATAGCTGCCGGCATAAAGTAAATTTGCCCGGCTGAATTTTTTGCGGGCACCGCCAAGATCGTCAAGAGACACCAGGTTGAGACCATCGACAACAGTGCGGTAAAACTCAAAGACATCCAGATGGATCCCTTGTGGATCGATCCTGATTCCTTCCGGTCCGATAATGAGCGGATTGAAGCCCACTTCTTTGATCAAAAAATGGTGGAGTGGCCGGATAAAAAGCTCTTCCAACTGCCGCCGGCTGCTGCGGGTCTCCGGCACCCCGAAGAGCGAGCGGCAGATCCGGTCCCAGGTGAAGTAGAGATCCAGCGGCGAAATGAGGGAACAAAAGAGGACTTTTAAGCGTTCATCCTGCCAGTTTGCCGCCACCGTCTTGCCTTCGACGGAAATACGGAAACGACCCAGAGTCTGGATGTCCAACGCGTAAACAGGTTTATTCATGGGCCTCCCTGAAAATTGAGATCAACTCGGGTACAGCAAAAAGAACGCCGCTATTCATCTCTTGCCAAAAAGACAAAGTGCGACGAACGTGCCAGAGAAGAACCGCGAATCAGGGAAGTGCAACAGTCTGATTTTACAGGAGAAAAAGAGAAGTGAACCGAAATGAGAGAGGGAAGCCGTTGAAGCGAATCCGTCAGGTCTAACGTAACTGCCATATATGAAGGATGAAAGTAGAGGAAACTAACTCCTCCAAGCCTCGGGGAAGTCTTGAAGCTCCCCCTCCTTATTCAAGGAGGGGGCTGGGGGGTGGTCGACGTTTACTGCCGCACAATCCCGTATTTTCGCATCCGGGCGCGTAGCGTGCTGGCATTGAGGCCAAGAATCAGCGCGGCCCCGTTCTTCCCTTCGATCCGCCAGCCGGTCTTCTGGAGGACCTGGAGGATGTGGTCATGTTCCAAATCGATGAGAGCCTTGATCTCCTGACCACCCGGTTCTTCGCTCTTACCGAAGGTGTCGAAGCGGTCGAGGACCTGGAGGGAGCTCCCCTGGCTGATGATCACCGCGCGTTCGATAACACTTTCCAGCTCGCGCACGTTGCCGGGCCAGTGGTATTCCTCCAGGGTCCTCAGGGTCTCCTTGGAGACGGTCTCGATCTTCTTACCGATTTTAGCGTTAAATTTACTGACAAAATGGTTGACGAGGAGCGGGATGTCGTCCTTGCGCTGCCGCAACGGCGGCATGGTGATGGGGAAGACATTGAGACGGTAATAGAGGTCTTCCCGGAACCTGCCGTTCTTGACTTCTTCGGCGAGATTGCGGTTGGTAGCAGCGATAATCCGCACATCGGTCTTCAGGGTGCGGGGGCTGCCAAGGCGCTCAAACTCGCCATCCTGAATCACCCGCAGCAGTTTGGATTGCAGCTCCAGAGGCATCTCGCCGATTTCATCGAGAAAGATGGTGCCGCCATCGGCCAGTTCAAAACGTCCGATCTGCCGGGCATCCGAGCCGGTAAACGCTCCTCGTTCCCGGCCGAAGAGCTCGCTTTCGACGAGCGCCGCCGGCAGGGTCGTGCAGTTGACCGTGATCAGGGGCCGGGATTTGCGCGTGCTTCTGCTGTGGATGGCGCGGGCGACCACGCCCTTGCCGGTGCCGGTCTCGCCGAGGAGAAGTACGGTCGCATTCATCGGTGCGACCTGCTCGACCTGGGTAAAGACCCGCGCCAGAATGTTACTTTGGCCGATGATCTCGCCAAAGTTGTATTGCCTGGCCACCTCCTGCTCCAGATAAATATTCTCCGCTTCAAGCTGGTCCTTCAAGCGCTTGATCTCCGCGTAGGTCTCCAGAAGTGATCCTTCGGCCTTCTTGCGCTCGGCGATTTCCTGTGAGAGCTGTGCATTCGTCTGGCGGAGATCGCCGGTCCGTTCCTGCACCGTCTCTTCGAGCATCTTGTTGTAATCATCAAGCTTTTTGTGCAGGAGCCGCACTTCCAGCATGTTGTGGATACGCATCCTGACCTCCACCAGATCAAAGGGCTTACTGATGAAATCACGGGCCCCGGCTTGCAGGGCCCGGGTCTTGTGGCCGGGTTGCGCCGTGATCACCAGCACCGGCAGGTAGCTGTCCGTTTCGATACTTTTCAGTTCTTCCATCACCGCAAAGCCATCCATAACCGGCATCTGCAGGTCGAGCAGGATCAGGTCGTAGTGATTTTCCCGGTGCAGCGCGCAGACCTCCCGGGGTTGCGTCGTTGCGGTCACAGCGGTGTAGCCGGCGTCACGCAGTAATTCCGCCAGCAGTGTGACATTGTCCTCGCGATCGTCAACGATGAGAATGTTGGCGCTGAGAATATTGGCGCTGAGAATATTGGCGCTGAGAATATTGGCGCTGAGAATATTGGCGCTGAGAATATTGGCGCTGAGAATATTGGATTCCGGAATCTTCATATTTCTTCCTTTTTCGCTGCCAGGGCCGCTTTTGTCTTCGCGTACTTCAGGACCATATCGAGCGTCTCCATAAACTGGTTGACCTTGATCGGCTTAGTAAGATAGCGAAAAAAACCGGCCTCCAGACCTTTCTCGATATCGCTGGGGATAGCATTGGCACTGAGGGCCACGACCGGGATGTGCGCGGTGGAGGGATTGTCCTTCAGGATTAGCAGCGCTTCAATGCCGCTGATGCCAGGGAGATTGATGTCCATGAGGACAACATCCGGCAGAGAAGAGAGCGCCATCGCAATGCCGGTAACGCCGTCCTTGGCACTGAGCAGACGGATATCGCTGCGGCGCGCCAGGATGTCCTCGACCAGCATCAGATTCGCCGGGTTATCCTCGACATAAAGCACCGTGTAAAACTGCGTGTTCCCTTGAATTTGCGCCTGGGCGACTTTCGCTAATTCTGCCGCGCGGGCGGCGACCTGCGGTTCCGTCGTCTGTTTCAATTCGAGCCAGAAGACACTCCCTTCGCCGACGCTACTCTCGACGCCGATGATGCCATCCATCAATTCGACCAGCCGTTTGCAGACCACCAGGCCGATGCCGGTCCCTTGCTCACCGTGCGCTTCCTGGCCAAGACGATTAAAGGGCTGGAAGAGCTGGGAAATCTGTTCCGGCGCCAGCCCGGCGCCGGTGTCGCGGACGCTGATCCGAATCGCGTCCGGGGGGCTCAGGGTACAGGTCACAGTCACCGTTCCCCCCTCGGTGTTGTACTTGATGGCATTGGAAAGGAGATTGATGAGCAACTGCTTCACCCGGGTGCGGTCGGCACTGACAAAGTAAGGGGTGGCGAGACGGCCAAAGGTCACTTTGATACCGCACTGTTGCGCCTGCGATTCGACCATGACGGCGCATTCCTGCATGACTTCCTGCAGTGCGACCGGTTCCAGCGACAGCGACAGCTTGCCGGATTCGATGAGGGCGAGGTCGAGGATTTCGTTAATCAGCTCTAGCAGGTACCAGCCGGCCTTGAGGATCTGATCGACGCTTCGCTTCTGACTGGTGGTCGGCGGCGGCGTGCCGGACTCGAGGAGTTGGGCAAAACCGAGAATCGCGCCGAGGGGGGTGCGCAGCTCATGGCTCATGCTCGACAGGAAATCCGATTTTGCCAGATTGGCTTTTTCCGCTACCGATCGGGCGTTCTCCAGCTCGATGTTCTTTTCCTGCAGCACCTGGTCGAGGCGTTTGCGCTCGGTCACATCGCGGGCGGCGGCGAATACGCCGAGTACGTTGCCTTGCACATCCTTGTAGACCGAGGCGTTGTAGAGAACGTCGGTGAGATGACCGTCCTTATGTCGGATGGTGAGCGGGTAGTCGGTAACCGCGCCTTTGGAGAAGGCCTCCCGGTATCCCTCGCGCGCCTTTTCGGGCTCGGTGAAGTAGTCGGAAAAGTCGGTGCCGACAAGCTTCTGCCGTGGCACACCCGTTACCTTGATGGAGCCTTCGTTGATATCTGTGATCTTGCCTTCGGCGCTGATCGTGACGAGCGGGTCGAGCGAAGCCTCGATGAGGCTGCGCGCGTACTGTGAGGCCTGCTTGCGCACGGTGTTGTCGGTACCGATGAGGAGATAACCGATGATGGCCCCATGATCATCACGCAGGGCGGTGACCGAGACGACGGCCGGGAAGCGGCTGCCGTCCTTGCGGATATAGGTCAGCTCATAGATATCTTCGATGCCGCGCCAGGCCTTGAAGATCAGCGCCTCGAACCCCGGGGTGATCTCGGTGTCGAGCTCAAGGCTCAAGGCGACAGCGCGGGCGATCAATTCCTCGGGATCGGAAATGTCGGCCGGCGTGATCTTGTTCATCACCTCTTCGGCGCTATAGCCGAGCATCCGTTCGGCGCCGACATTGAAGATCTGGATGACCCCCTTGGAGTCGGTGGCGATGCTCGAAAAGTTGGCGCTGTTAAAAATCGCCCGCTGCAGAGCTCCTGCCGTTTTCGCCTGCAATTGCTCCTGTGTATAGCTGCGTAATTCTGCGGCGGCTCTTAACTGCTTGGTCTCTTTATCGTTGGCCATCGTCCCTCTATTCGCCCCGTAGTTTCGCTCTTCCCGCAATGACGGCATCTCCTCGCACGGGGTGACTGCAGTTCCCGGCGCGCCGCCTTCTTTTTCCGGAACAACAAGGGAATGTTCATGATCGCCCTGCGCCGGATTCTGTCGTTTTTTCATAAAGATAGATATACCAGCTTTTACCCTTAATGTACTAAGGGTATTCTGGCATCCCTCCAAAATACCCCGCAACATGTTGAGGTTCCACCGCATATTGCGGCCACGCAAACCACTCCCACCCCTTTTCCTCTCCCTCCTGCCAAGCCAACCCATCGTTCTTAAAGACTTAATTTTGCCTCAAATCTTCTTCACCGTGTTGGCAGGCTCCTTGCCTTATAGCTAGTCGAGATCATGATCATCTCATCCAGCCGCGAACAGAAAAGAAGGATTGAAGACAACGAAGGAGCAGGAAGGTTTTCCATAGCAAGGTTATGACAAAGGAGAGGGCCACGCAGTGCCGGGTCAGGAACTAACTAAACGTAATTTCACTGAGTTTTGAAGGAGGTCGTATGAAAAGATTTAAGATGAAGGCTTATTTACTATTAACGTTGATTTTGGGTGTCTTTATTCTGCCCGGATGCGGCGACGGTGGCAACGGCCATTGGGATAAACCGGCAGATTCAATCGGATTAGTTTCTATCGTAGTCTCGCCGGCAACGGCCACAATTCCAATGGATTTTTCTCTACCATTCACGGCGACCGCAACCTATGAAGATGGGTCATCACTCGACGTGACAGCGGCCTCGGTCTGGACTTCAGGCAACCCCGCCGTTGCGACCATCTCGCCGACCACCGGCGTTGCCCAGAGTATTTCCGCCGGCGCCGGAGTCGTCATTACTGCCACATTCGGCGGAATGACCGCACCCACATCCCTGCTGACCGTGACCAACGCAACTTTGACGTCGATTACAGTGACGCCTGACTTGGCTACAATAGCGTTGTCTGGCTCTCGGCAATTGACAGCGACGGCAAATTACAATGACATGTCAACCTACAACGTGACTGCCGCTCCCGGCACTGTCTGGACGGCCGCGAATTCCCCCATCGGCGGCGCTGCTGTTGCCACCCTCTCGGAGAACGGCGTCCGTGGTGCCGGCCGCGCTACCGGCGTGCTCGCAGGCACAGCGGAGATCACAGCCATTTATCTCACCCAGACTGACACCGCCATCCTGGAAGTCTCCGACTTGGTGCTGATAATCACCCCCGGCGATGTCTGCTCATTTGACTCGGGACCCACCATCCCCACGGCGACATTGTCCAACCCCACCAGTGGCAACCAGTTTGTGACGACCAGCACAAGCGGTGTTGTTAACAACGGGAAATCGATCACTGCCACCTTCAACCTGGAGATGGACCCCACGACGATCAATTCATCCTTGCCCGGTGCCTTGACTACGTTCACGGTCATGGAGACGGCAACCGCAACCAACTTGCGCGGGACCGTCACCATGGATAACACCAACAAGATTGCGACGTTTACAAGCTCCGCCGCACTCTTACCTAATGCTAATTATACCGCGTCGATTACGACTGACGCCATGAGTGCAGGCAGCCCGGGCACCGCCATCGCCTGCCCCTATCAATGGAATTTCAAGACCGCCGCCTCTGCCGCAGCAGGTATTGCACCGGTCAACCTTGGCCGGGCCGCGACCTTCGTAATAGCTTCGACAGCCGGAGTCGATAACGTCGGTGCGACCACGGTGAACGGTGATGTCGTGTTGGATCCGAATGCTGTCTGTAATGGTGTGACGGTCGGGAGTGCCGGACTTATCGGCGACTGCAACGGTATTGTTCCCGTCATCAACGGGACCGTTATCAGCCCCTTATATCCGGATGCCGGCGTCACTTCCGGTCAGATCATTGCCGATATGCGGGCAGCGTATATCTCCCTTTCTCCTGCCCAGATGTCGATCGGCGTCACCACTATACCGGATGGCACTGTGATGGGGGCCGGGGAAGGGACCGCGCTGGTACTGAACGACAACCTGTTCTTCCCGGGTATCTATAAAACCACCGCTGGCGGGATGCTGATAACGGGTGATCTCACCCTCGACGCTCAGGGCAACCCGGACGCGGTCTTCGTCTTCCAGTCTGATAGCTCAATTACGACGGCAGCCACTGGTCCCGCCGATCCCCACACCCGTATCCTTCTGGTCAATGGCGCCAAGGCATCCAACGTCTTTTGGTGGGTCGGTACTAATCAGGCGACAATGGGAACCTATACGATATTCCGCGGCAATATCCTCTCCTACAGCAGTATCACCATGGAAACCGGCGCAAGCTCCTGCGGCAGATTGTTTGCCGGGGCGTCTACAGATGGCGCCTTTACCTTTGGTGAGAATATCGTTTCCGTACCGGGACATCCTTCTGCCCCCGCTGGTTGCGAATAAGACATGAAGCAATAAAAAAAAGGGGGGGCAGACAGCTTGCCATCTCAGTCTGCCTCCTCTTTTACCCCCGACCAAAAGAGATTTTACAGCGAACCAGGTCATTTTAACGATATCAGGAGGTTTAGATGAAAAAGAAATTTTCCATGGCACCGCTCACCAAAAAGATGCTGTCGGTGTTGTTATCCGCGGTTTTTCTCCTGCCCCTGGCGGCGCAAGCCGAGATCAAGGCCGGCAGTGTTGAACTGAGTCCCTTTGTCGGTTACAACTTCTACGACAACCAACACAACATCAAAGACCGCCAGGTCTTTGGCGGCCGGATTGGCTACAACTTTACCAACCATTTCGGCCTCGAAGGGACCGGGGAATTCGCCAAAACACGGGTTGATGACAAAAACAAGCCATGGACCGAGCAGGGGCAGTTCACTGGTTCCGATGATGTGAAGATTATCTCTTACCATCTCGACCTCCTTTACCACTTTATGCCGGAAGAGAAATTCAACCCCTTCGTCACCGCCGGTTACGGGGCCTCCCACTATAATCCCGAGATCAACAGCAAGAACATGCGCCTGATGAATGTCGGCGTCGGTGCCAAATACTGGGTGGCGGAGAATATCGCCCTGCGGGTCGATCTCAGCGACAAGATGACCTTCGACGAACAGCTGCACAACCTTTCCGCTGCCGCCGGGGTGGTCTTTGCCTTTGGCGGAGAATCAGCCGTTGCTCCGGTGGAACGGCCGGCGGACAGCGATAATGATGGCGTCGCCGATAGCCGTGACAAATGCCCCAATACCCCGACCGACGTGGCCGTTGACACGGATGGCTGTCCCCTTGATGCCGATAAAGACGGCGTCCCTGATTATCTCGATAAATGCCCCGGTACCCCGGCGGGCGTTGCCGTTGACCAGAATGGCTGCCCCCTCGATAGCGACAAGGACGGCGTCGCCAATTCCCTGGATAAATGCCCGGACACCCCGGCTGGCGTTGTCGTCGACAAAGACGGCTGCCCGAAGAAGGTCGTGATCCTGGCCTCGGAGCCGAAAGTCGAAGAGAAGGTCAAAGTCGCCGCCGCCGAACCGGCAGAAGTCGTTGTTCTGGCTTTTGAGGACATCCACTTTGACTACAACCAGTCGACCCTGACCCCGGAAGCGAAGGTCATCCTGAAAAGAAATATTCAGATTTTGAGCGAAAACCCCAAGGCTCACATCCGCATTGCCGGCTATACCTCGGCGTCCGGCACGGAAAAGTACAACCAGACACTGAGTGAAAAAAGAGCGAATTCGATCAAAGAGTACCTGGTCAGTGAAGGCGTCATCAAAAAAGCTCGGCTGACCACGGTCGGCTATGGCGAAACCCAGCCGGCCGTTTATGAAGCGGCCCCCAAAGATCTTTACTCGAACGCCGCCAAAGCCAACATGCGCGTCCTCTTTGAAGTTGTCATCGAGGAGTAACCGTTAAGCCGCAACGTTTTCTATCGAGTTGCGTGACCGTAGAAAAAAGAGGACGCCCACAGCCGGTTATGGTTGCGGGCGTCCTCTTTTTGTCCTCAACAAAACTACCACATGTGACAGACTCTTTGCCCCAGGTGCGGATCTGTGACGGATTTGATACGGTCCTCTTGCACCCACTTTGATTTTTCTATAAAAATATCAGTTACTTATCTTTGGTTAGTCAAAAAAATACCCTTTGGCACGATAGATGTATTAATACTTAAGTGACAAACTAACCGGTTTGCCACTTATTCGGAAAAAAGGAGACACCATGCTTAAAAAATTAATTCTTCCTGTCCTGCTCATGACCGCTTCCACACTCACCTTCAGCGCCAATGAGGCTAACGCCGGTATTTCCGCGCAGATCAGTACGCCGAATGTCAGTGTCAACATCAACGGCTATCTGCCGGCCCCACCGGGAGTGGTGGTTCTGCTCGATTCCGGTCGGCCTTACTATGTTGAAAGAGAGCAGCGCATCTACATTAAAGAAAGACCAAAACACAATCATGGCAAAAAGAAACACCACAAGAAACACGACCATGGGCACGATCACGATTAGTAAAAGAGTGACTGGCAAAATTCAAGCGCACAACCTTACTTTTGGAGGATTAAACATGCAAAAAATACGTTATGGACTGATCGGGCTGTTGCTGCTGTTGGGGCTGGCGACTTCCGCCGTCGCCAGTGTCAGCATCGGCATCAACCTCCCGAGTGTGCGCATCGGCGTCAACCTGCCGGTCTTCCCGCAACTTGTCCCGGTTCCGGGCTATCCGGTCTACTACGCTCCCGAAATGAATGCCAACTACTTCTTTTATGATGGCCTGTACTGGGTCTATCAAAACGATGACTGGTATGCGAGCTCCTGGTACAACGGCCCCTGGGATTACGTCGAGCCGGTGTATGTGCCGCTCTTCGTCCTGCGCATCCCCGTTGCCTACTACCGGGATCGCCCGGCCTCCTTTCGCGGCTGGCAGTCGAATGCACCGCCCCGCTGGAATCAGCGCTGGGGGCATGAATGGGAACAGAAACGCCACGGCTGGGATCGCTGGGAGCGCCGTTCTGTTCCGGCGCGCGCCCCGCGGCCTGAGTATCAGCGGAAGTATTCCGGAGATCACTATCCCCGGATAGAACAACAACAAAAGCTCCGCAGCCAGCATTATCGCTACCAGCCGCGTGACACGCACGTGCGCGAGCATTACAAGCAAAAGGGAGAGTATCGAGATCAAGGACGGCGGCAGGAAGACCAGAAACATAAATCCCGTGACGATAGAAAATCGCAGGGGAAAAAAGAAGACAAGCGGCAAGACCGCAGGGATGATGACCGCGGGCGGGGAGATCGAGATTAATCGATCAGCACGGTTTTGACGTTATCCTGCAACAGTTGGCAAAGTAGCCTGATAACCGACCAAAGACTAAAAAATGCCTGACAGGGAGCCACTCCTGCCAGGCATTTTTTCTGGAAATGACTATTAATCTTCAAAAAAGATTTGATTTATTTCAAATTTCCATAATGATGCATAATCTCTTACTACACCCCGGATAAACATGGAGTGGCAACATGACCCTTGAAATCGCCCTGGTACTGGGACTGGCCGTCTCTGCGATCATCCTCTTTGCCACCGAGCGTTTGCCGGTGGACCTGACGGCGATGATCCTGATGGGGGCGATGCTCCTCTCCGGGATCATCACCCCCGAGGATGCCATCAGCGGCTTCAGCAACCCGGCGACTGTTACCGTCGGCGCCATGTTCGTCCTGTCGGCGGGGCTCTTCAAGACCGGCGCCGTCAACCTGCTCGGGGGGACCCTGGGACGGGTGAGCAAAGTCAGCTCGTGGCTGATGCTGGCCGTCATGATGCTGATGGTCGGGACACTCTCGGCCGTGATCAACAACACCGCGGCCGTGGCGATCTTCCTCCCCATCGTCCTCGGCATCGCCAAGGAGATGGGAGTTTCGCCGGGTCGCCTGCTCATGCCCCTCTCCTTCGCCTCCATGTTCGGCGGTGTCTGCACCCTGCTTGGCTCCTCGACGAATATCCTCGTCTCCTCCATTGCCGAACGGCATGGTCTTCCAGCCTTTGGCATGTTTGAGATGACCGGCCTCGGCCTCATCTTCTTTGCGGGCGGAAGTCTGTACATGCTGCTGATCGGGGTGCGACTGATCCCCAACCGGGTCAATCCTGCCGACCGCGCGGCCATCTTCGGCAGCGGCGACTACCAGATTGAGATTGTCCTGGAGGACGAAGCCCTCGCGGTCGGCACGGTCTTAAGTGAATCTCCGTTGCTGGAAGATATTGACATCCGCAAGGTCGAGGTCTTTCGGAACGGTAAACTTTTGAAAGACGCAGAGGATCAACTCCTGCTCCAGGCCGGCGATCACCTGAAAGTTCGATGTGATCTCAAAAACTTCCTCAAACTGCGGGAGCGGCGCGGGATAGGCATGCGCCACCAGCACGAAAAGGGGGAGGCCTTGAGTGAAGAAGCGGTGCTGGTGGAGGCCGTCCTTGCCCCCGGCTCCACCCTGGACGGCCGAAGTCTGAAACAGGCACGCTTTCGTTCTCGCTACGGCCTGACAGCACTAGCGGTGCGCCACCGCGGAGTGGTAATGCGGGAAAACCTTGAGACCTTGCGGCTGCGAGCCGGCGATGTCCTGTTGTTCGAAGTGGAAACAACGCATCTGGAGCAGTTGCGGGAGAATCGCACCTTTGTGCTCGTCTCACAGGTGGAGATGCCCTTCTTCCGCAAAAGCCGGATGCTGAGCGCCATCGCCATTGTCACCGGGGTGGTGATAGCGGCCGCGACCGGCACGGTGCCGATTGTTGCCGGCGCTATTGTCGGCTGCATTCTCATGGTCCTGACCCGCTGTATCAATCTTGAAGAGGCTTACCACTCGATCAACTGGCAGGTCATCTTCCTCCTCGCCGGGGTCCTGACCCTGGGGACCGCTCTGGAAAAGACCGGGGCGGCGCGCCTGCTCGGCAATTTTCTGGTGGAAAATGTCGGGGCCTGGGGACCAATCGCCCTGGTTTCGGCCTTTTATCTCGCCACCTCCCTCCTCACCGAGATGATGTCGAATAATGCCACCGCCGCGCTGCTGGCACCGATTGCCATTGCTGCTGCCGAGGGGCTGGGGATCGATTCCCGGCCGCTGCTGATGGCGATCACCTTTGCGGCTTCTGCCAGCTTTATGACCCCGGTCGGCTACCAGACCAACACCCTGATCTACGGGCCGGGGCAGTTTCGTTATGCCGATTTTCTGCGGGTAGGTACCCCCCTCAATATCTTGTTCTGGATCCTGGCCACCATCTTTATCCCGCAATTCTGGCCCTTCTGACCGGAGAATATATGGAAACATTCCGTGACATCCTCGCCGCCATCCGCGACGCCCTGGAAACTCCCCTTCTCACCCTGGGGAACTCGCCGGTGACGGTCTGGGCCATCTTTCAGCTGCTGGTGCTGATCATCCTCCTTTTCTACCTCTCCGCCAAACTACGGACCTGGTTGGTTGAGAATTTCCTCCCCCGCACAAATATGGAGATCGGAGCGCGCCAGGCCACCGGCTCGATCATCCGCTATGCGATCATTGCCATCGGCCTGGCGGTTATCTTCCAGACCGCCGGCATCGATCTCACCGCTCTCAACGTGTTAGCCGGCGCCATCGGCCTGGGACTCGGCTTCGGCCTGCAGAACATTGTCAACAATTTCATCTGCGGCATCGTCATCCTCTTCGAACGCCCGATCAAGGTCGGTGACCGGATCGTCGTCGGCGAGGTGGAAGGGGATGTGGTGCACATCGGCACTCGCAGCACCACGGTGGTGAGTAACGACAACATCAGTATCATCGTCCCCAACTCCAGCTTCATCACCGAAAACGTGGTGAACTGGAGCCACAACGACCGCAAGGTCCGTTTTCGCATTCCGGTCAGCGTCGCCTACGGCACCGACGTGGCTCTGGTCGAACGGGTCCTGCTGGAGGTGGCGGCCGCCAACCCCGATGTGCTGGAAAACCCGCCCCCGGTCGTACGGCTGATGGAGTTTGGCGACAGCGGTCTCGGCTTCGAACTGCGCGTCTGGAGCACCACCCTCATCCACAAGCGCGGTCTTTTGACCAGTTCCCTCAACATCGCCATCTATCGTATCTTTAAAGAACACAATATCGAGATCCCGTACCCGCGGCGCAATGTGCAGATTTTGTCGGATCCCCCCGCAAAGAGCCGGGAAGAGGGTGAGGGGAGCCAACATGACTAACAACGAGATGGTTCTCGGCATCGACATCGGCGGCACAACCACCGCTTTTGGCTTTGTCGATCGCAGCGGCAAGCGTCTCGCCGGCGGCGTCATCCTCACCGAAGCACAGCAGCCGGCAGAAATTCTTGTCGCGCGTTTGCAGGCGGAGATCTCCGCCCTGCAGGCAACGCTCCCCCCCCGCCTCCAGCTCAAGGGGATCGGCATCGGTGCCCCCAACGCCAACTATCGTCAGGGGACGGTCGAGAACCCGCCGAACCTGAACTGGGGACCATCGGTCAATCTTGTCGAACTTTTCCTCCGCCATTATGATCTGCCGGTAGCCATCACCAACGACGCCAATGCCGCCGCCCTCGGCGAGCTGTACTTTGGCGGCGCCCGCTACATGAAGGACTTCATCGTTATCACCCTTGGGACCGGTCTCGGCAGCGGCATCGTCGTGAATGGCGAACTTCTTTACGGCGCAGGCGGCTTTGCCGGCGAACTCGGTCACACCATCGTTGACCCGCAGGGCCGCCAGTGCGCCTGTGGCAAAACCGGTTGTTTGGAGACCTATGTCTCGGCGACCGGCCTTTGCCGCACCACCCTTGCTTTGCTGGCGGAGCGGCTTGATCCGAGTCCTCTGCGCGACTTGAGCTCCCGGCAAATATCGGCAAAAGATGTCTTTCTCGCTGCTCGTGCCGGCGACGCCATTGGCTTGGTTGCCTTTGAGACAACGGCGCGGATCCTTGGGATGAAACTCGCCGATGCCGTCGCCCATACCGGTCCGGAAGCAATTTTCCTGTCCGGCGGCCTGGCGAACGCCGGGGAGTTGCTGCTGACGCCTACCCGGCGCTATCTGGAGGAATATCTTTTTATTGCCTACCAGGGAAGAGTCCGCTTGCTCCTTTCAGAGATAACGGAAGGAGGCAGTGCGGTCATCGGCGCCGCAGCGCTGATCTGGAATGAACTCGAAAGGGTCGAATGAGCAGACAAAGAGCATGACACCCCCTTCCCTCTCAGTCATCATCCCCACTCTCAATGAAGCGGAGCATCTCCCGGCGCTGTTAGCCGATCTCCGCCAGCAGCAGGGGGTCTCTCTGGAGATCATCGTCGCTGATGGCGGCTCAAGCGATGCCACCCGCAGCGTCGCTGAAGGATGCGGCGTCAGCTTTATCGCCGCCAAACGAGGGCGCGGCGCGCAGATGAATGCTGCCGCCCAAAGAGCGACAAGCGACACCCTCCTCTTCCTCCACGCCGACTGCCGCCTCGAACCTCCCGATCTGCTCCACCGGGCACTGCAGGCCCTGGCTTCAGCTCGCCAAGAGGGAGAGCGGATTGCCGGTCACTTCTCGCTGCGCTTCCTGCGCACCACCTCGCGCAACAATCTGGTTTATCGCTATCTGGAAGAAAAGAGCTCCCTCAATCGCATCAACACCACCAATGGCGATCAGGGTTTTTTGCTGAGCAGGGATTTTTTTCACCAGCTCGGCGGCTTTGATGAAGATCTCCCCTTTTTAGAGGATCAAGGTTTGGCGGAAAAGATCCGGGCGCAGGGGCGCTGGATCACCCTGCCGGGAGAACTGAAAACATCGGCGCGGCGCTTTGAGAGCGAAGGCTTCCATCGCCGCTATATATTGATGGGTATGATGATGGGATTGTACAGTATCGGCGAGAAGGACTTTTTTCTGCGGGCGCCGGGGGTTTACAAGCTGCAAAAGGAGACCGGAACACTCTTCCTCTCTCCCTTTTTCCGGCTTGGCCGCACCCTGATTTCCGAATGGGGGGTCGCGGGAACCATTCGGATCTTTTATCGGCTCGGGCGCTATATCCGGCCGAATTCCTGGCAACTCTTCTTCTTTATCGATGTCTGCTTAAGGCCGCTGCAGGGCAGGGGACGCACCCCTTTTTTGAACTTTCATGACCGGATCTTCGCACCCCTGACCAGCTTCAAACTCCTTGATGCCGTGACCGGCCTCCTCTGTTTTGTCTGGTTTATCGGCATCCTCCCTCCTTTTTTCTGGTTGATCGAACAATTCCCGCGCCGCCCTGATCACGCTACATAGGTCAACACCGCCGCAAGCTTCTTCTCACAGCTGGTTAACTGCTCCCGCAACTCCTTCTCCTTCTGCCAGTGCTCCGTCACATCCCGCAGGATCGAAGCACACCCCTGCATCGCCCCAGCGTCATTGTGCAGCAGCACCATGCTGAACTCCAGCGACATCCGGCTGCCATCTTTGCGCAGCCCCGGCGAAGCGAGGAGACCGGTTTTGTACTTAGTCTCGCCCGAGGCCATGACCTGGCGATAGCCTTCCCAATGTCGCGCCCGCAGATTCTCCGGAATGATCAGATCGAGGGATTGCCCGACAGCTTCGCTGGCGGTATGGCCAAAGAGCAGTTCGGCGCCGCGATTCCAGAAACGGATCATCCCTTCCTTGTCCGAAATCAGAATGGCGTCCGGGGCATTGTCGAGCAGCTGTTGCAAAAGTTTGTCCATAGTTCCTCCGATGGTGAAAGCTTTTAGCTCCCCTCCTTCCTTAAGGAGGACCCCAAAATCGGGCCTAAAGGGCTGGGGGTGGTAAGGTTTTTTTA
The DNA here is from genome assembly GCA_002841765.1 of Deltaproteobacteria bacterium HGW-Deltaproteobacteria-4. NCBI lineage: Bacteria > Deltaproteobacteria > Deltaproteobacteria bacterium HGW-Deltaproteobacteria-4. Next base: position 131,371 of record PHAV01000009.1, read on the forward strand.
GGTCACCACCCCCCGACCCCCTCCTTGACAAAGGAGGGGGAGAAAATCTCAGCTTACAGCATGGCATTCATGCTGCCGCTGCGAAAACCCTGTAAATCCAGCGTGACATAAGTAAAGCCGGCTTGCAGAAAAAACTCAATCAAGGGGCGCCGCACCTCGGGATCCAGCATCCGCGCCAGATCATCCTCCGCCACCTCGATCCGCGCCACCTCGTGATGATAACGGACGCGGAAGGTGGTGAAGCCAAGATCGCGCAGATAGGTTTCGCACGCCTCGACCTGCTGCAACCGCGCGCGTGTGATTTCGACGCCGTACGGGAAACGGCTGGCGAGACAGGCGAGCGCCTGTTTATTCCAGGTCGGCAAGCCGAGCGCACGACTCGCGGCGCGAATCTCCTCCTTCCCCAGCCCGGCTTCACAGAGCGGGCTGCGGATCCCCAGCTCGCTCAACGCCTGGCGCCCCGGCCGATAATCGTGAAGATCGTCAGCGGTGCTGCCATCCACGACCTGGCGCAACCCGAGCTCCACAGCGCGGGTTTGGCAGTCCCCATACAGAACCCGCTTACAAAGGTAGCAGCGATTCGGGGGGTTGGCAACAAACTCGGCCATCGCCAGTTCATCGGCGGTGACGATGATATGCCGGACATCAAGCTGTGCAGCCAGGCTCTTCGCTTCGACCATCTCCCAGGCCTGATGCAGCGGCGAGTCTTCGGTAAAGGCTACGACCTTCTTTTTTCCGAGGGTGTCAACGGCCACCTTGAGGAGCAGGGTGGAATCGACCCCGCCGGAGAAGGCGACCAGCACTGAACCCATCTCTGTCAGGATGGCTGTCAGGCGGGCGAGTTTTTTATCCAGTGTCGTTGCCATAATCCTGTCTCCTCATAACAAAAAGGACGGGCTTCCTTGTTAAAAAGGGGCCGGTCCTTTTGTGATTGTTTTGCTTATCTTTAAAGGTTTTCTATTTCAGCGCGACGATAATCTCGCTTCTGGAGTTGACCGCCATCTTCTGCATGATCTTCTTTATATGACCTTTAACCGTATCCTCACAGACGAACAGGTTTGTTGCAATTTCCCTGTTTGTATTCCCTTGACAGATCAATCTCAAAACATCTGTCTCCCGCCTCGATAGATAAAAGTCCTTTTCCGCTTTGTTGAAATCCACCTCATGCTTTTCGATGATCCTTTCCAGGAGGACCATGACATGGGTCGGGATTCGTCCTTTGTCATGATTTCCCATCACAAGTGCCCTGAGAGAGAAAGCCGGCCCCGCTTCACTGACCAGAACTGCATGCGGCAATTGGCCGCTGTTGTTGCACTCCGGCGTTGTGATTTCTCGGATTGCCTCTTGGCACAGGATGGTTATTTCGGCAGGCAAAACGAACTCGCTGCCGGCTTCCGCCAGATCGTTTTCTCTAAAAGCCGCGATCATCTCCAAGGCATCCTGGTTCGAGTAGAGGAGGCGCCCCCCCATGTCGAAAACCAGAACCCCCGGAGAGGTGCGGCGTTTGACGATTTCGGCCAAAGTGTTCATGAGTAAAAATATATATTACAAACCATGAAAAAGTAACATTTTTTTCAAAACACCACTTTTGGGTAATTGGCAACTACAGAATAGTTTCTATAATGAATAACAAATGAACAAACTTTAAGGTATTTTTTTTCAGGTAATAGATTTCACGTTCAGTTCAAACCTATCGCTACAGAGTCGGCAACAAAAGGAGAAGAACCGTGATGGATAATCTGGCCGCGACGACCCCGACCCGGTGCAACCTGCGCAACGCCATAAATCAGCCGGTTTGCCTGGAGTTGGTTGGGCCAAAGCAGGGGCAGATCCGCTCAGTCAATATCTACGGCACATGCGTGGATATCAGCTCCGGGGGAATGGGCATAACCACAGATAGCACGGCCCTGTGCGAAGGTGATGTGCTGAAACTGCATCTTTCCGTCAACGACATGAAAGTGACTCTTCCTATCCTCAGCGAGGTGAAGTGGATACGACAGGTTGCTGATCAATTCAAGGTAGGGTTGCAATTTCTGGCGTAGACAAAATTGTCAAACTTAACTTAAATTTTTCAAACATTTTCCATATAAATTCAAACTAAAGTTTCATTGTCGTTTGAAATTTTCTGTATAGAATTTTTGTTACCTTAGAGACATTTTTGAGTCACTCCCAAGTAACCCTGATTTTTCTATGAGTGTTTAGATTATGTGCAACCTCGTTTCAGGCGAAAATCGCAGAAGGACAAAGCTCGCATCCTTCTCTTCCGTGAAGAATCAACAGGGCTCTGCGGCGGTTGACTACGCCGTGATATTGGTCTTCGTGGTTCTGGGAGTGATTGCGGTGATCGTTGCCTTGCAGGGTCACAGTGATCTGATTTTTGGGGCGACTGCAGACGTCATCGGAAATTTTGGCAGCATCAAGGAATAATGAAACCCTAAACTTTACTTCTACTCACTACGGGAATTCAATGTGTTTTCCCGAATATCGATGGAGGGACTCCATCCAACAACCCAGAAGGAGGCAGATCATGAAAACCACAGCATGGAAACAAATCAAGAATTTCCTCAAGGATGAGGAAGGGGCAACCGCGGTTGAGTATGGGTTAATGGTTGCGGCGATCGCCGCGGTCATTATTCTCGCTGTATTCACCCTGGGGGACAAGGTCAAGACAACGTTTGAGGGTGTGAATACGAAAATTGACAGTAAAGGACAATAAGAGTTCCAACATCCTGTTTAACAGGAAAACTAAATATTTGATGGAGGCGAAGAAAGGCATGTCGGGATATGGTGGAATGACAACAACCGCGTACAAGCGTGCGATCGATGTCCGGTATCTGACCGGATTGACCGCTATGGCGCTAGCGCTTGGTCAACTCCGCCCCGGGGCAACCCTCCCGCTCCTCTTCGCCTCCGCTTTTTTATTCCTGTGCTGTGCCACCGATACCTTTCTCGGTGAAATTCCCAATCCCCTCAATCTCTCCCTGATCTTGAGCGCGCTCCTTTACCACGGTTTGAACGGCGGCGCGGGCGCAATCGGTATGTCTCTGTTCGGCCTCCTCCTCGGCGGTGCCCTGCTGCTGATCCCCTACCTCCTCGGCGGAATGGGAGGGGGAGACGTCAAAGCGCTGGCGGCCCTCGGAGCCCTGCTCGGTCCATCGGCAATCTTCCAGATGTTCCTTTACACCGGCCTGATAGGCGGCGGACTGGCGCTGCTGCATTATTTCACTTCTCAGGCTGCGATGGCATCGCACTCCAACCCCCTGCGCACTTTTCTCGGGACCGGCAACTGGAGTGCACTCAGACCACAAGGCGCCGCTGCGAAAGAACGCTTCCCCTATGCCGCGGCATTATGCTTCGGCTTTTTTGTCTACCACTTCTGGGGAGGGGTGTTATGAAATCGCTGCGACACAATGAGAAGGGTGCGGCTGTCATCGAATTTGCCATTCTCCTCTTTCTGCTGATGCCCCTCCTTTTCGGTATCATCGACTTTGGCTTTATCTGGGCACAATCGCACTACCTCAGCCAGGCGACCCGCGAAGGGGCAAGGGCCGGGGCGCGCATTGCCACCTATGACAGCGGCGCTATTACCAACCCGGTCGAAGTGAAGGCCGCCGTCGATGCCTCGATCAATTCTTCTCTGACCCAGTTTTACCCCAAGCCCGACCAAGTCGCTGAAATTATCAACAAGATTGACACCCCGCAACTGGTCACTGTCGGGACGCAACAGGCGCTCAAGGTCAGCGTGACCATCAATTCCGACAAGATCTGGACCCCGGTGTTGTGGCAATTTTTGTCCCTGCTCCCCACATCTGACAAAGAATACAGCAAATTCGAGCAGTTGACCGATAGCGCGGTCTTCCCCATTTCCAATAACTAGCAGCAACCTCGCGGTGAGAGCTCTTATGTCCAGACGGCTGCTTCACCATAACCTTCACTTGAACCAGCGCGGCGCCGTGGTGATTGAATTCGCCGTGGTCGTCCTTTTGCTGCTGCTCATCCTCTTTGGCATTATGGAATTCAGCTTCACCTTTTTACAAAATCACTTTGTTGCCAATGCCGCCCGCGAAGGGGTGCGCATCGGTGTGCGAGCGCAAAATTACAACTGTTTTGCTAAATACGGGACCACATCATGCCCCACCTCTAATCGGGTTGACCGAGGGGTTACAGTGTTCAATCAACTGACCGAATGTGACAACGGGGGTTACCTCTGCACTCTCTACAAAAATGACATTGCTACAGAGACTGTCACTGTCACCCCTGAACGCATCATTAATTCTGACGGCACCAAGACCCTGACTGTGACAGTGATGGTTCCTAACTTCTTTCCGCCCCTTTTATCCGGCCTGGTACCTGGCTATCAGTACCCTACTACTATTACTTATTCGGCTTCCGGCAATTACGAGAATGCGGACGAGCCTTGATCCGGCTGCAGCGCATTCCCTTCCCATATTCATGCATCAGCAGACATAAAGCAGCAAAGGAGGTTGGCAATGAAAAAATACAGCACTTTTATCGCCCTCGGACTGGCGGTGGTGTGCGGCGCCCTGGCGGTCTGGCTCACCAGCCAATGGTTACAGGCCCAGGCAGCGGATGGTCAAGCAGTCAAGGATACTGTTCCGATGACCCGGATTGTTATCGCCGCCCAGGACCTTGAAATCGGTACCCTTTTGGGCGCGGACAATCTCACCCTGGCCGACTGGCCGCAGAGCAATGTCCCCAAGGGCGCCTTCGACAACATCGAAGCCGTGGCCGGCCGAATCGCCGTGACCAGACTGCCGGCCGGGGGACCGCTGCAAGCGGCAGAACTGGCCGAGCCGGGCTCCGGAGCCGGTCTGGTGGCGTTGATCCCGCCGGGACGACGGGCCATGTCAATCAAAGTCGACGAGGTCAGCGGTGTGGCCGGCTTTATCCTCCCCAACACCTATGTCGACGTCATCTCGGTCAACAACAAGTCGAACCGGGAGACGCGTGAAGCCAAGACCATCCTCAAAAAGATCAAGGTGCTGGCCATCGCGCAAGAGACGACCACGGATAAGGGCAAGGCCAAGATCGTCAAGTCGGTTACCCTTGAACTGTTGCCCAAAGAGGCTGAAACTCTGGCACTCCATTCCATTCTCGGCAGTATCCACCTGATCTTGCGTAATCCGCTGGAAAAATTAGGTGATGAGCCGCCTGAAGCCGCTCCCGTGGTCGCCAACCGCCCGAGAGTTGCGAAAGCAAAACCGCAGCCCAAAGTCGTTGAGTCAGCCCCGGTCGCCCCGAAACCATCAGGGCCGGCGAGCTATTCCGTTGAGGTGATCAAGGGATCGAAAGATCCTGAAAAAATCAAGTTCAAGAGTGTCAATTCGGATGAACGACTTTAGTTGAGGGAGGCTCCAATGAAATTGAATGGTTGGTTCATAGTGCTGATCATGGTTGTGGCGCTGGTCGATTTCACCAGCGACAACGCCGCTGCCGCTGCCGCTAATCGCCAAATCGTCCTTAAGGCCGGGGGGTCGGAGCTCAAGGATACCTCCGACTACTGGCCGGAGATCAGGGAGCCCCGGCTAAAACGGATCTCCGCCATCGACGACAAGATTGTCGACGTGCAAATCGTCTCGCCGAAGACCTTTTATGTTCTCGGCAAGGACTTTGGCTCGACCAGTCTGATGATCTGGGAAAAGGATCTGGAAGATCCGATCAAGATCGATGTCGTCGTTCTCCTCGATCTGACGACGCTGAAGCAAAAACTTTACGAGCTTTATCCGAATCAGCAGGTCGACGTTTATGCCTCTGAAACCGGAGTTGTTCTTTCCGGCACGGTCTCGGGACCGGAAGTCGTCGAAGAGATCATCCGCCTGACGCAAAACTTTCTGCCCAAAAAAGCCGAAGGCGGCGAAAAGGGCGTAAAAGGCGGAGCTGCACTCTCCGGCGCGGGAATTACCAATCTCCTCAGAGTCGGCGCTGTGCAGCAGGTCATGCTCGAGGTCAAGTTTGCCGAAGTTGACCGCACCTCCAGCCGGGACTGGCAGGCAGCCCTCGGTCTGATTAATCAGAGTAAAAACCTGAATATCAGCGCCGGGGTCAATCCCATGAGCGGAAAATTCATTAAAGGGTTCAATACGGATGGCTCGCCGCAATACGATATCGGCAACCTCGGACAGAACGGCGGCGGCATCCCGAATCCGGTTGGTAATCTGACCGGCAGCGTGTTGCTCAACTTTGCCGGTAATGCCGCCAATATTTTTCTCAACATCAAGAACCTGACGGCATCCCTGAACCTGCTTGAGGGAGAAGGTCTGGCCAGGGTTCTCGCTGAGCCCCGCCTTATTACCCTCAGTGGCCAGGAAGCAAGCTTTTTGGCCGGCGGTGAATTTCCGATTCCGGTGCCCCAGGGCAATGGCGAAACCACCATTGAGTTCAAAGAGTTCGGCGTCGGCTTGCGTTTTACCCCGATCGTCCTCAGCAATGGCAAGATAACCCTGCATGTTGCGCCCAGTGTTAGCGAGATCACCTCCAACAACTTCATCACTACCGGCATCGCTGGGGGCTTTATTGTTCCCAACCTCTCCACCCGCAAGCTTGAAACCACCGTGCAGTTACAGGATGGCCAAACTCTCGCACTGGCGGGGCTGTTGCAAGATTCGCTGCGCGAGAATGTTAGTAAAATTCCAGGATTGGGGGATATTCCCATTCTTGGGGCTCTCTTCCGAAGCAGCGGTTTTCAGCACCACAAAACCGATCTGCTGATCGCGGTGACCCCGCACCTGGTCAAACCGGTTCAGGAGGGCGAGCTGTCGTTCCCCGGTGAGTATCTCCGTCCACCCAATGCCCTCGAATTCTATCTGATGGGCAAACTGGAAAACAACTGGTCGCACGACGATCCTTCTCTGCTCAGTCGTCATGCGTTCACCCCGAGTGCGGCGACACCGCAACCCGGGGGGATGGAAGGGTCCTTCGGTCAGGAAGCGCCGGCGGTACAGTAACAACCTCTATGCTCGGGAGAATCTCATGAAATCATCTATCGTTATCATCGCTGCGGCCATGCTCCTCTCCGGTTGCGCTCTCTTTTACGATGCACCCCGTATCGACGCTGATTTCGGCCAGGCGCAGGCAAAGACCTGGGAAAGCCAGATCGCCTTTCCGGATTATCGTTATGCCGGAACAACTCCGGCAGGTCTTGGCGGGATTCCCGCCGAACAGATAATGAAAGTCTATAACCAGTCCTTCGGTGAAAAATCAGAAAAACAAGAGGTCTTCAATCTCGATCTCACCGGCATGTAACGCGATGGTAGGGGCGACCCTTGTGGTCGCCCGCTTTTGAATTTTGCGACCAAATCGGGCGGGCACAAGACCCGCCCCTACCAACTTTTATTTAAGTACGTCTGACGAGGTACGGCTATGAGTCTATCCAATGAGCGCGGGTCCGTCGTAGTTCTGGTCGCGGTCATGCTCTTTTTGATCTTCTTCTGTGTGGCGCTGGTGGTCGATATCGGTCATATCCACAACGTCAAGATCGAATTGCAGCGCGCCGTTGACGCCGCCGCCCTGGCTGGAGCTCAGGAACTCCCTGGCGGGACCGTCGAAGCAACTGCTTTGGCTATGGTACTTGCCAATGGGATCGACAAACAGGTCAACAATGCCGATGTAAAGACTGAAGTGGTGACCGGCTGGTGGAATCCTGAGATTATCCAAGGACAACGCTGGTTCCCCGGGGGGACGCCGGTCAACGCCGTCTATGTCAAAGCTACCCTCAACGTGCCTCATTTCTTTTTCTTTCCGATAGACGACTCAGTCGTCATCGCCGATGCTATCGCCGTCGCTCAAACGATTAATCCGGCAATTCCATTGGCAGTGGTCAGTTGCATCCCGACCGACCCAACCGAAGTACCGCCAGGGACCCTGCGCGATATGACGATTTGTGGTATCCGCAATTTCGATTTCAATAGCGACGGGAATGATGACGGCGCCTGGACTTCGTTGACTTTCAATGCCAGTGCCACCGAAATCAATTCTTATATGAATTCGACTGAAGGGCGCGACAAATTTAACCGCGTCATTTACGGCCGGGATCTTGATAATTCGGGCATAGAAAATACCGATGTCGCCACCCCCGGCAGCGGCTGCAATCCAGTGGGTTATTCTATTGGCTGCGGTCTGGGGCGCATTGCCGGCAAGGATATCGCCCGTCCCGACGAATTCCCGAAGCCGCTAGATTGGGAGAGTCCGCTATCGATAGGCTCAACCCCTGCCGTTATTCCGGCTTTCGATCCTTTGACCGCTTATGCCGCGAACGGTGCTCTGCCGCGTTGGTATAATCTGAATAATGACGGTGATTTTAAAACAGACGATCATTTTGTTCGCATCTGGAGTCAGGATGGAATCCTATTGCAGGGGATCGCGGAGAGTCCCGCGGACTATAAAGATCGGTTGATAAAATTATATGACGGTATTGACCGACCCTTTGGCGACGACCGCTTCGCCAATGCGGGCGGAAAGATGGTCGTCAAACAAGGAAATACCTACAAACCGGATTATATGAAAATTCTCAAGCAGGCCGGCTATCCGCAAGTCCAGGTCAATAATGGCGTTATCGGAAATGTCATCCCTACTTTTATCGACAATGAAAGTGTATCGGATGGCACCGATCTAAATTGTCACGAAGATGACGCCCTTCCTGCTGGTCAGCAAGCCGTGATTTTGAAGACGCCAGTGATCTTTATTGGTGCATGTGATGACTGGAAAGCGATCGGAACGGCCTCGTATGTTGGTATGGCAAAATTCCTGTTAACGCGGGCGTGGGCAACTTCAAACAAATACGACTGTGGGAGCAAATTTGTTAATGTCGGCGCCGAAGGTTGTAATCTGTCGAATTTCGACCCTGCTGCTCCCGGCGGGCTGCTGGAAGCGCTCACAGCCAACCCGCCGGCAAGTATCGAAGGTCTAGCTCTGCTTCCCACTGCTGATGGTGAAGAGACCAATGCCAGCCTGATCCGTATCTACCTGGTCGAATAACTCGTCTCAAAGAGGTATTTTTTTCTTATGACAAACAAGATCATTGTTGCTATCGAAATCGCTGATGCCGGGTGCGTCAAGACTCTGGTTGAAGCGCTTAAAAATTTATCCGGCGTCGAAACCGTCCAGTGGTTTGCCGGCACTGGAGAAAAAGGGTCCCTGGCGGTCAAAGGAACACCAGCCGTCATCATCATCGATGACCAAAGGGAGACGACCGAACGGATCAGCAAATTGCACCAGGCCTTTCCTTTGGCGGCAATCTTTGTCGTCTCAACAGATACCAGGCCGGAACATATCGTCGCGATGATGCGAGCCGGGGCTTCCCAGTTTTTGGTTAGTCCGGTCAATTCTCAAACCCTGACCAATGCCATCGAAGAGGTTCGAGTCCGTCTTGCCATTTCCGAAAATGCCGCCAAGGGCACAGTTTACAGTTTTATCAGCAGCAAAGGGGGATTGGGGACGACGGTTATTACCGTTAATACAGCCGTCACTCTCGCACGCAACCGCGCAGCGAAGGTGGCGCTGTGCGACATGAGCCTGCAATCGGGGGATGCATCGGTACTTCTCGACCTTATTCCTGCAACGACGATTACCGATTTGAGCCGCAATTTTCACCGGCTCGATGCTTCTTTTTTGCGGGGCGCAATGAGCCAGCACCGTAGCGGTCTTGCTTTTCTTCCTGCCCCCGGCGACCCGGAAGACAGCGCTGAAGTGAGCCCCGAACAGATTGCCCGCATCCTCGAACTTTCCCGGCAGTTATTCGATGTGGTCCTGGTCGACTGCGCCTCAATGTGGGTCGCTGACCGGACCATGGAGGTCTTCCATCTCTCGGACAAGATCTTTGTCGTGACCGACCTCTCCGTCCCCGCTGTGCGCAACGCTGCCCGTCTCTGTAAACTGATCGCCAAGCTGGGGATTGAACAGAAAAGGATCGAAGTGGTGGTGAACCGTTACCACAAAAGCGGCGCTCTTTCGATCGAAGAAGTGGAAAAGACTTTGAGAAAAACCATTTACTGGCTCTTCCCTAATGATTTCGTAGACATTGTTTCATCTATTAATCAGGGCGAACCGATCGTTGAAAAACAACCGGGGGCGCCATTTGCAAAAAACATCATCGAATTCGCCGAAAAACTCGGCAACCCCCGAGCCGATGCCAGCTATCGCGGTATTCGGGGGGCCTTCGGCAAAGCGATTTAGGAGGCTACCGTGTCACTGAAAGATCTGCTAAAAAATGCCAGTTTTCTCGATAGCAGCAGAGGTCTCTCCGAGGTCGCATCTCTTCCTCCTGCCGACCCCTCCACCGCCGGAGGATTGCGGGATGATTCGTTTTATCAAATTAAACAAAAGATTCACAACCGGTTGATCGAGGAAGCCAACCTCGCCGCTCTCGACACGATGTCAACGGCCGAGATACAGGCATCCGTCGCCAGCGTCGTCAATGCTTACCTTTACGAAGAAAAAATCCTCTTCAACGCCGACGAAACCCGGGCTCTGGTTGAAGAAATTCGCGACGAACTGATCGGCCTCGGCCCGCTGGAGCCCTTCTTCAAAGATCCGACGGTCTCCGACGTGCTGGTCAATACCTACAAAAATATCTATGTCGAGCGGCGCGGCCTGCTCTACAAGACCAAAGGGCGCTTTGCCGACAATGCCCATCTCCGCAACATTATCGATCGCATCATCTCGCGGGTCGGCCGCCGTATCGATGAGTCGATGCCGATGGTCGACGCCCGACTGCCGGACGGCTCTCGCGTCAACGCCATTATTCCGCCGCTGGCGCTGGACGGTCCGATCCTCTCCATTCGCCGCTTTGCGGTTATCCCCCTCAAAATCGAGGATCTGGTCAGCGGCAAAACGATCACCCCGGAGATTGCCACCTTCCTGGCCGGATGCGTCAAGGCCAAACTCAACATCATGATCTCCGGCGGTACCGGATCGGGCAAGACGACGCTGCTCAATGTTTTGTCGGCCTTTATCCCCAACAACGAACGAATCATCACCATTGAGGATTCGGCTGAGCTGCAACTCCAGCAGGAGCATGTCGTCCGCCTGGAAACCCGAACGGCCAGTATCGAAGGGACCGGAACCGTCACCCAACGCGACCTGGTGCGCAACAGTCTGCGCATGCGGCCCGATCGCATTATCATCGGCGAAGTTCGCGGCCCGGAAGCATTCGACATGCTCCAGGCGATGAACACCGGCCACGAAGGGTCTCTCACCACCATCCACGCCAATGCCCCGCGTGATTCGCTGACCCGCCTGGAGTCGATGATCTTGATGACCGGCGCCAACCTGCCGGAGAAGGCGATGCGCTTCATGATCTCTTCGGCCCTCGACCTGATTATTCAGGTCTCCCGCTTCACTGACGGCAGCCGCAAAGTGGTCTCACTCTGCGAAGTGGTCGGCACCGAGGGGGACGTCGTCACTCTCCAGGATATCTTTGTCTACGAAAAACGCGGCATCAACAAGGAGGGCAAAGTCCTCGGTGGTTTTCGGGCCACAGGGATCAGGCCAAAATTTGCCGATAAACTTGAAATGGCCGGCATTGAAGTCCCCGAGGACCTCTTTATCAACACCAAGTCCTCCGAATAGCGAAGGTGACTCCCATGAACTCTCTGACTATTCTCATTCTGTGTTCGGTTTTCCTCTTTGTCTTCTTACTGGTTGTCGTTGTTTACGGCATCTTGAATGAAAGCAGATTCGCCGAAAAACGGACGGTCAAGAAGCGTCTCCTCTTCATGTCTGCCGGCGGCAAGCACGGCCAGGAGAAACTGGCGCAGTATCGCAATGCAGCGTTAAAGGATGTCGGCGCTTTTGAACAGATGTTGCTCAAGCTGCCGCGGATTTCGGCACTGGACCGCATGCTGGTTAAAGCGAAAGTGTCGGTCAATGCCAGCGTCTTTATTCTCGCCAGCCTCTCTCTAACTCTCCTTGGTTTTCTCCTCGGCTATACTTTACTGCACCGGATCTCCAGCGGCATTCTGTTCGGATTGCTCCTGGGCCTGGCGCCGCTCTTCATGTTGCGGATGGCGGTACGCTCCTATTACGACAAATTTCAGGAACAACTCCCCGAAGCCCTTGATTTACTCGGACGGGCGCTGCGTTCAGGACATGCACTCACTTCGGGTCTCAACATGGTCGCCGAAGAGAGTGTCGATCCGATCAAGGGGGAATTCGCCATTACCGTCGATGAACTCAAACTCGGGCTGACCGTGAAGGAGGCCTTTGACAACCTCTGTCAGCGTGTTCCCAGCCCCGATCTGCGTTTCTTTGTTGTCGCCGTCACTATTCAGCGGGAGACCGGGGGAAATCTTGCAGAGATCCTCGACAGCATCAGCCGCCTGATTCGCGAACGGGTCCAGTTCGGCCGTCATGTCCAGACCCTGACCGCCGAGGGCCGGTTGTCGGCGTGGGTTCTCATCTCCCTGCCGTTTGTCATGTTTCTCTACATCTATTTCGCCAACTACGACTACATTTCGATGCTGTGGACAGAACGGGTCGGCCTGATCCTCCTTATCGGCGGGATTGTCAGTCAAATCATCGGCGCATATGTCATGAAGCGGATCGTCGCCATCGAAATCTAGGCAGGAGGCCGGTATGGATATCATTTTACGCAATTACTACAAACTACTGGGCAATATCGACGTTGTCCTTATCCTCGCCCTGATTTTTATCACAACGGCCGCCATCGTTCTGGGCGTGGCGGTTTTCTTCACCCGTCAGGGTCGTATTCAGAAGAGACTGGAACGACTTCTACCGGATCAGCCGCTACCGCCGCAACCCAGCACCAATGCGGAGGGGTTGCTGAGGACAGAAAAAACGGGTTCTATTGCCAAGTTGACCCGACCGCTGCACAACATTATTGCCCCGAAAGAGGGGAGCACCCGTAAAAAAATGCGGCTCAAATTGATTCGGGCGGGGTTTCGCTCGGAGCTGGCGTTCTACAATTTTGTTGCCGCGAAGATTATTCTTGTTTTGGCATTGCCGACGTTCTACGTCGTGACGCGTTTTTTTTACAAACTGACCCCGGACGTCATATTGTCATGCGTTTTGTTGGCAGTGTTGGGATATTTCATTCCGGATTTTATCGTTTGGGCCAATATTCGGGCCCGGCAGGAACGCATCACCAAGGCTCTCCCGGATGCTCTCGACCTGATGGTTGTTTGTGTCGAATCGGGCTACGGCCTTGACATGACCTTCAAACGGGTCGGAGAAGAGATGCGCGCCATCAGTCCCGACGTCAGCGACGAGTTTGCCTTGACCAATATGGAGATCCGGGCAGGGCGATCCCGGGACGAAAGCTTCAAAGAGATGGCGCTACGCACCGACGTTGCCGAAGTTCACAGCTTGATGACCATGCTGACCCAGACAAGTCGCTTCGGGACCAGCCTGGCCAAGGCGTTGCGGATTCACGCTGATGCAATGCGGATCAAACGTCGTCAACTGGCGGAAGAACAGGCGGCGAAAACAGCCGTCAAACTGGTCTTCCCCCTGATCCTCTTCATCTTTCCATCCCTTTTGATCGTTCTGGCCGGACCGGCCTTCATCCGGATCTACCAGGCGTTGTTACCGGCGCTGGCAAAATAAGCGCAAGGAGAACCGGACATGTCGATATTCTGCAGCAACCGTTTCCTTACCATCGCCGCCCTGTCGATCATTGCGGTCTGCACATTCGGCCTCAGCGGCTGTGCGAAGAATCAGTTGACGCCGATTCGAGCCAATATTCCCTTGTCGAGCGGAGCGCAACTTTCTCCTGATGAAAGCCGGCGTATGGAAAATCTGCCGGTAGAAGAACTTCTGCAGCGGGGCAAGCTGGCTCTCGCCAATGGCGACTTCCAACTGGCAGCGGTCTATTTCAGCACGGCGCTTACTAAAGAACCTCAGTCCATACCGGCACGTCTTGGACTTGGCCAGGCCGCCCTGGCAGCCGGGAATTATAGCAGTGCGCGAACGCTAATCGAGGAAGTCCTCAGTGTCGAGCCCGACTCAGTGCCAGCCCTTACGGCGCGTGGACGCATCCTGAGCGCTTCTGGCCAACTCGAAGGCGCCATTGCCGACTTTACACAGGCTCTGCAAAAAGCACCGAATAACACCACGACGCTGACCGAGCTGGCGATGACCTACGATCGCATGCCGGAAAGGGTGGTTGAAGCCGAACCGCTTTATCGTAAGGTTCTCGAACTCAGCCCCGACTTGGCGGCGGCCCGTAATAATCTGGGATTTAATTATCTTCTGCAGGGACGAGCAGAAGAGGCGGTGACGATCTTGTCGGGGGCATTGGCTCTTGACACGAAAAATTCACGGATACTCGCCAACCTCGCTACGGCCTATCTCCTCAAGGGGGATAAGGACAAGGCGCTGAAGATATTCCGGCAAACAGTGGGGGAAGCCGAAGCGCATAACAACATCGGTTATCTCTACATGACGCAAAGCCGCTGGGACGAGGCGGAAAAAGCTTTTCGCAAGGCGCTGGAACTGAGCCCCCGCTACTACGTCCGTGCCGGCGCCAATCTGGAGCGCCTGCAAGAACTGCGGGTTGCTGCCACCGAAAAACGTTCGGCGCCGGGGTTAGAACCCCTACGGTGACGATGAAATTTGGTCCATATCGAATATTAATCTAACTCACGGAGGCTGTAATGAAAAAATTTCTATGGGGTTTTTGGAGTTTGTTAGTTTTAGTGATTTTGGTCGTCGGAGGGTGCGGGAAAAGTGAGTCGGTGGATGATGACTTCGTGACGAATCCTGCTCTGACCAACAGCAGCAACACCCCGTCACAAATCGAGGCCTTTACACTCTCCTCCACAGCAAACACAGTTGTTGCTGCTCCCGGTGATGTCAACAAGATCTATTTAATTGCAACCTTGAAGGATGAGCAAGGCAATGGGGTCCAGAACCGGACGGTAAACTTTACGGCTTCGCAAGGGAAGTTAGGCTCTACCTCGGTCAAAACAGATGCAAGTGGCGTAGCCAAGGTCTTTCTTTTCTCCACAGAGCGTCCGGCGGTCTCTTATGTCACTGCCACCGATGCAACATCTCTCGCTTTCTCTGAAAAGTTTATCAGTTTTACCCCCGGACCCGCAGCTGTAGCGAAGAGCAGTATTGTCGCGGCGCCGTCAACCATCCCCGCTGACGGTACAACGACCAGCACAATTACCGTCACACTACTCGATGCGAACAGCACACCGGTGGCAGACGGAACCCCGGTCACCTTGATTGCACCAGCCGGAACACTGACAAAACCCACCGCAACGACGACCTCGGGTCGAGCTGTCTTTACCATTACCTCGGCGACCACACCGCAGACTGTCACCCTCTCGACTAATAATCTAAGCGGTTTGACCGGATCTCTGGTCATGGGCTCGGGCACCGTTGGCGAGCCTGCCAATATCACCCTCTCGGCCAGCGCTACCCATATTTTTGTTGCCGGGGTTGGAAAGACTGAAAATACCAATATCTCTGTGAGTGTCCTCGACGCTGCAGGCAACTCGATTAATGATTACAATCTGACCGCGAACAATCTGAAAATCACCTGGATATCTCATCCCTGGGGTGGGGAGTATCTCACCGGCATCGACCTGGACGGCACGACAATTAACAGGATCGACGACGCTTCAACAACGATGTTCGTAAAAACCGTTGGCGGCGAAGCCATCCTGAATCTGCAGTCAGGCCACTTGCCCGGTAGCATCGAGGTCGAAGTCGAAGCCCTTGATGCCGGCGGCGCATCTTTTGATCCTCCAGTCAAGGCCCGGCTTCCCCAAATCGTTATTGCATCCGGCCCGCCCCACACCATCGTCATCACTCATCCGATCACCAATGCCATTGTAAATAGTGGGAGTGGCGTTTATCAAATGAAAGGCTCGGCCATCGTCACCGATCGCTTCGGCAATGCTGTGCCGGATGGGACCGCAATTCACTTTGGGTTGATTGATAGTGTCATAGCCCACGGGTTTGATGGTGCCACGACCGCAGCCAACTCCGGCCTGACCTCGGCAACAAACTTCTCAACGGCCAGCATCGTGCGCAACGCCCTTGCCCGCAATATTCAGACAAACGATCGAGTATTGATAAGTAATACCGGCATCAGTGATCGGAGTCACTATGTGGAATCGGCAAGAAACGGCACACTCACTACGACAAAACTTTACCAGGAAACCCGGACATCTCTCGAATATTGGGTCGGGGCATCCTTACTCGGCGCACATATTAACGGTTGTCGAGTTTGGAGTGATGGCCCGGTTTCTAATCTTCATGATGACTGCGAAGAGTACGGCACTGGTGTGGGATTCACTAAGCTGGGATTAGTTCCCTTCTGGATGGTTTATCCGGCCAACCTCCAAACGATTATGACAGGTAGTAAGCCTGCTTTTGATGATCCTGCTCTTGATACCAGAATTACGCCGTTGGGATCAGCCAAAGTCATTCTCGTAACGAGTTCGTCAGATAACAGTACAACGTCACTGGATATGCGGTACTATTTTGCCCCGGTCTCCCCCTTTACCATCGAGGCCGTTCCTGATCAGATCAGTTCTAGCCAGGATATCGTTTTGACCGTTCGCGACGGAGGGGATACCATCCCCGTCCCGTTCATTCCGGTCACCTGGACTTTCGTGCCGCCAACCGGGGCTGCTGCTGGCGAGATCGATGTCGATGTCACTCTCCCTTCCCCACTAACAAATCTAAATGGGCAAATTGTCGCAACGGTCGTTATCAGCGGGACCGGATTTTCTGAACCCGGTACACTGACTTTCTATGCTGAAAAAGGGAAAGTGGAAGTAAAGGTTTACCACCCCTGACAACGAGTGCCCTGACCGCATCAGGAAGCAAGTTGATTATCAAATGTGCAGGCGCCCCGGACCAAAATCCGGGGCGCCACCAAAGAGACGCCATCAACAACTTAACCAGTCGGCATTTTCAAAAATTCGTCATGAAAGGGGACCTTTATGAATCTGAAATCGTCATCCATACTCTGTTTTTTCCGTGATGAATCGGGGGCCACGTCAGTAGAATACGCCATCCTCGCATCGTTAATTGCCGCTGTCTGTGTAGCTGCCATCTTCGGCCTTGGCGAAACGACGAAAGGGCTGTTCACCAGTTTTTCTGATTCCTATCCCGATGGTAAGCCTTGATTGCGTTGCCCGCAACTGACCAGAAATTCCCGGCCAGCCTCTCGCTCAACGCTTAATCCGCTTTCGCGCCCTTCTGCGCACCACGTCAGAATTATTGACTTCTGTTGTTAGCCAGTACAAAATCCACAAAATTCACGTTGTCGCTGCGGCGATATTATCTGTCCAGGAGGTTCCAATGATCCGATTCGTCCGTTCTCTCCTTCCCGCTCTGGCCGGCCTCGCTCTCTGCGCCGTCCCCGTCGCCGCCTACGATCTGCCGGCGGTCAACCTCGGCTTCACCAGTTTTCTTGATGGCGGCCCGCCCGCCGGTCCCGGCCATTACCTGAGCGAGTATGTGCAGTATTATACTTCCGACGACTTCAAGGGCAACGCTCCCCCCGGATCTGAAGTCAACGTTACCGTCGCCATGACCCAGTACATCTACCAATCCAATCAACCGCTCCTGCTGGGTGGCAAGTGGGGGGTCAATGTCATGCTGCCGCTGGTTGCCTTTGATTCTGATGATACTTTTGGTTTCCTCAGTGACAATGGCGCCGGTCTCGGCGACCTGCTCATCGGCCCCTACCTGCAGTGGGATCCGATCATGGGTGCCAACGGGCCGCGCTTCATGCACCGCATCGAACTGCAGACGGTTTTACCGACCGGCAAATACGACCGCAACAAGGCCCTCAACCAGGGAAGCAATCATTGGTCCTTCAATCCTTACTGGTCGGCCACCGCCTTTTTCGGTCCGAAAGTCACCGCCTCCTGGCGTCTGCACTACCTGTTGAACGGAAAGAATGACGATCTCGCAAGTGGCGCCACCGATTCGTTAAAGCCGGGACAAGCTTTCCACGCAAACTTTGCTGCTGCTTACGAAGTGCTGCCGAAACAACTCCGTCTCGGCGTCAACGGTTACTATCTCGACCAGTTCACCAGCAGTGAAGTTAACGGCCTGAAAGATTCTACGCGCGATGAGCGCGTCCTCGCTATCGGTCCAGGCCTGGTCTGGCACTTTTCACAGGATGCCCATCTCTTCGCCAACGGCTACATTGAAACCGAGGCGCGCAATCGCCCGCAGGGCGAGCGTTACAACCTGCGCTTCGTTTATCACTTCTAGTCCATCTTCCCGCCTGCAAAAAAAGAAGGGCAGGCAACCGCGTGGTTGCCTGCCCTTCTTTTTCAAAACCTTCTCAAAAATTCTCTTTATTTCGTTCAATACTCAAAATCGACGGCAACAACACTGCTGCAGATCTGTTTGACGTGCGCCACCACCAGCTGATGATCGGGGTGGATTGCATAAGCATCAAGTCCGGCGCGGTCATCGAAGGATGAAACCAGTCCGAAGTCGTAGGAACGCTCCGAACGGACAACGTCCCGACCGAAGACAAATTCGCGAATCTCGCTGATGGTTTCAGGGAGGGCGCCAAGGCCGGTCGCGAGTTTTTCGATATCGGCTTCGCTTGTTTCGGGTTTGAACTTAAAGAAAATGACATGTTTAAGCATTGATTGTCTCCTTGGTAACGAAAGTAGAAATAGCGGGGAAACCCTAGCACAGTGTTCTTTGGCTGTAAACGACCTGACACCTTACCACCCCCTAACCCCCTCCTTAACAAAGGAGGGGGGATTAAAAGCTTTAAGGTCCCGGGACTTTTAGCTCCCCTCCTTATTCAAGGAGGGGCTGGGGGTGGTCGCTTTACTGGCCCCGCCCCCTAAAACCTTATAAAGAGTAACAAGATTGGATAGCCGCGCTAAACGGGCAGTGATGAGATTCTGCTCGGCGACAAAGAGGGCGCGCTGGGCATCCTGGACGCTTAGAAAGCTGTCAGCCCCTTTCTCGTAGCGCACCGTCGAAAGGCGGGCACTCTCCGCCGTCGCCGCGGTCAGGGACTGGAGCGCCGCCAACTGTTCGTCGATGGTGCCGCGTTCAGCCAGGGCATCGGCGACCTCGCGAAAAGCGGTGAGGATCGCTTTTTCATATTGCGCAACAGCAATCTCCTGTTCCACCTTGCTCACCTTGAGATTGGCGCGATTACGGCCGGCATCGAAGATCGGCAGGATGATTTGCGGAGCGAAACTCCAGGATTCGGATCCTGACTTAAAGAGCCCGGAAAGCTCGGCGCTGCTGAAGCCGGCCGCACCGGTCAGGGTGATGCGCGGAAAGAATGCCGCTCGCGCCGCCCCGATGTTGGCGTTGGTCCCTTTAAGTTTATGCTCCGCTTGGATGATATCGGGACGCAGCAGCAGGCTCTCGGAAGGGACACCGGGCGCGATATCCTGCAGCAGGACGGCTTCGCCCAACTCCGCGGGGAGAAGTTCTGCCGGCAGCGGGGCGCCGACCAGCAGGTTCAGAAAATTCGCTTCCTGAGCAACCAGCCGGGTCGCCTGAATGTTTTGTACCCGCGCGCCGTCGACCAGGGTCTGTGCCTGATGGAGGTCGAGGGCCGAGATCACACCGGCGTTGAAACGCTTTTGTATCAACCCAAAAGATGTTTGCCGACTTTCCAACGTCTGACGGGAAAGGGCCAGCACTTCCTGATCCGCCGCCAAAGTCAGGTAGCTCTGGGCGACGGCGGCAATCAGGCTGATCTGCGCAGCGCGCTGTGCTTCTTCGGTGGCGAAATACTCTTCCAACGCTTGGTCCTTGAGGTTTCTTACCCGGCCAAAGAGGTCAAGCTCGTAAACACTGACGCCGACGCCGGCGCTGTACTGGCGGCGGATTTCCGACGAACCGGTCCCGGAAAGATCGGCCGGCTGCCGCTGCACGCTGCCGCTGGCACTGGCATTGAGCTGCGGCAGGAGGGCGGCGCGCTCAATCTGGTAAAAAGCTCGGTATCTATCGACATTCAGGGTGGCGATCCTGAGATCGCGATTATTGGCCAGAGCGAGTTCGATCGTCTGTTGCAGACGGGGATCAAGAAAGAATTCCCGCCAGGGGATCTCGGCCACAACTTGTCCGGCCGGCGCAGCGCTCGTTGCCTGATAAGCCGGTCCCGTCGGCCATTCGGCCGGAGTCGGTGCCTCTGGACGAGTGTAGTCCGGTGCCAGTGAGCAGCCGGAGCCAGCCAGTAAAACCAGGATTACCGCAAAAAAAGTTGCTCTTTTCATCTCACAATCCCTCCCCGTTTTTGCCAAGAGCAAGTCCATCTGCTTGCAGTTTATACTTTGCTCGGCCAAAGAGCCGCGACACCATGACAAAATAGAAAGGAATAAAGATCAGATCAATAAAGGTGGCCGTGAGCAAACCACCGGTGACCGCCGTGCCGATGGCATTTTGGGCGGCGGCACCGGCGCCGGTGGTCAATGCCAGGGGCAGAGTACCGAAGAAGAAAGCGAGGGAGGTCATGATCACCGGTCGCAGCCGGATTCTCACCGCCGCCAGGGTGGCATCGACGAGTTCGTGCCCCTGATGCATCTGTTCCTTGATGAACTGAATGATCAGGATGGCGTTTTTGGTCGACAGACCGACGGTGGTGAGGAGGCCGATCTGTAGATAGATATCGTTGGGCAGGCCCCGCAGCGTCACCGCGGCAACCGCCCCGACCAGACCAAGGGGGAGCATCAGCAGATTGACAAAGGGGATCGTCCAGCTCTCATACAGGGCCGCCACGGCGAGAAAGACTACAAGCAGTGAGATGGCATATAGGGCCGGGGCCTGGGCACCCGCTTTTTTCTCTTCATAGGAGAGGCCGGTCCACTCGTAACCGATGCCGGGGGGCAATTGTGCCACCATCTTCTCCATCTCATCCATCGCTTCGCCGGTACTGATCCCCGGTGCCGCCTGGCCCATGATCTCCACCGAGGGGATGCCGTTATAGCGCTCCAGGCGTGGGGAGCCGTACTGCCAGCGGGCGGTCGAAAAGGCCGAGAAGGGGACCATCTCGCCCTCCTTGTTACGGACATGCCATTTGTCGATATCTTCCGGCAGCATCCGGTACTCGGCAGCGGACTGGAGATAGACCCTCTTTACCCGGCCGTTCTGAATAAAGTCATTAACATACGAGCCGCCCCAAGCAGTGGCGAGGACGCTGTTGATATCGGCTAGCGGTAAACCCAGAGCACCGGCGCGGACATCGTCGATATCGAGTTTGAATTGGGGGGAATCTTCCTGGCCGTTGGGGCGCACCGCCACCAGTTTCGGATTTTGCATCGCCATGCCGAGGAGCTGGTTGCGCGCTTCCATCAGCTTGCCGTGGCCGAGTCCACCCCGATCCTGGAGCTGCAGATCGAAACCGTTGGCCTGCCCGAGCTCCACCACCGCCGGCGGTGAGAAGGCAAAGGCCATCCCGTCACGAATTTGTGAAAAGGCGCGCATGGCGCGACCGGCCACGGCCGGAGCCTTCAAATCCGGGGTCGAGCGCTCTTTCCAGTCCTTGAGCCTGACAAAGGCCAGGCCCATATTCTGGCCGCGACCGGCAAAGCTGAAACCGGCGACAGTAATAAGGGAGTCGATGGTTTTACTTTCATTTTCGAGAAAATGCTTCTCCACCTGCTCAATAACCTTGAGGGTTCTTTCCTGGCTGGCACCAGCTGGCAACTGCACCTGACAGACGATGAAGCCTTGATCCTCATCCGGCAAAAAGGCAGTAGGGAGGCGCAAAAAGAAGAAGACCATCGCCGCGACGATGACGCCGTAGACCACCAGGTAGCGGACCGGTTGGCTGAAAGAGCGGCCAACGATCCTTTCGTACAGCCCGCGGCTGCGCTCGAAGAGACGATTAAACCGGCGAAAGAAACCCTTGAACCAGCCGTGCTCACCGGGGTGATGCCCCTTTTCCACCGGTTTCAGCAGGGTGGCGCAAAGGGCCGGAGTCAGGATCATCGCCACCAGCACCGAAAGGATCATGGCGGCGATAATTGTGATGGAGAACTGACGATAGATAACGCCGGTGGAACCGCCGAAGAAGGCCATCGGCAAAAAGACCGCCACCAGGACCGTGGCGATCCCCCAGAGGGCGCTGGTAATCTGCCCCATCGACTTGATCGTCGCCTCTTTCGGGGGTAATCCCTCTTCGGTCATGATCCGCTCGACGTTTTCGACGACGACGATGGCGTCGTCGACGAGGAGGCCGATGACGATGACCAAAGCGAACATGGTCAGAGTGTTGATCGAAAAGCCGCTGACTGCCAGCACTCCGAGGGTGCCGAGGAGGACAACCGGCACGGCGATCGTCGGGATCAGGGTGGCGCGGATATTCTGTAAAAAGAGGAACATGACGAGAAAGACGAGGAGGACCGCTTCAAAGAGGGTGCGCACGACTTCCTGGATGGAGATCTTGACGAAGGGGGTGGTGTCGTAAGGGTAGACCGGCTTTACGCCGGGGGGGAGATAGTTCGACAATTCCACCATCTTCGCCTTGATACGGTTGCCGGTGTCGAGGGCGTTGGCCCCGGCAGCGAGACGAATCGCCATGCCGGCCACCGGTTTCCCTTTGTAACGGGCGATGACGTCATAGTTCTCCGTGCCGATCTTGCATTCGGCCACATCCCGCAAGCGGACGGTCGAGCCGTCACTGTTGGTACGCAACAGGATGGCACCGAACTGCTCCGGCGTTTCCAGCAGGGTACGGGCATTAATTGTAGCGTTAAGCTGCTGCCCCTGAACGGCCGGGGTTCCGCCGAACTGCCCGGCCGAAACCTGGGCGTTCTGGGCTTGCAGCGCGGCAATAATATCGTTGCTGGTCAGGCGATAGTCGCGCAGCTTGGCTGGATTCAGCCAGATGCGCATGGCGTTCTGCGAGCCGAAGATCGTCACCTCACCGACCCCTTCGACCCGGCTGACGATATCCTGGATATTGGCCACCAGATAGTCAGTCAGACTGAAACGGTCGATGCTGCCGTCTTCCGACACCAGTCCGACGATCATCAGGAAGTTGCGGGTCGATTTGACCACCGAAATTCCCTGGCGCTGCACCACCTGCGGCAGCAGCGGCGTCGCCAGCTGGAGTTTGTTCTGGACCTGCACCTGGGCGATATTGGGGTCGGTGCCGGCCTTGAAGGTCAAATTGATCGCCACCGCTCCGGCCGAGTCGCTGGTCGAGGACATGTAGATCAGGTTGTCGATACCGTTGAGCTTTTGCTCAATGACCTGGGTGACGGTATCCTGCACAGTCTGAGCGGAGGCACCGGGATAGACAGCGTTGATGGTGATCTGCGGCGGTGCAATCGGCGGATACTGGGAGACCGGCAGGTTCTTGATCGCCAACAGACCGGCGAGCATCACCAGAATAGCGATGACCCAGGCAAAGATCGGACGATTGATAAAAAAACGGGGCATGGAGTGAACTCCTTAAAGTCATTTTACAAGTCCCCTCTCCTTTAGGCCCTGTGGGTCCTGAGGGAGAAGGGCAGCCTATTTCTTTTCCTCTGCTGCCGCCGGCGCACCAAAAGGCACTGTCTTGACCACCGTGCCGGGCCGCGCCCGCTGGATACCTTCGAGGATCACCCGGTCACCGGGGTTGAGCCCCTCTTCGACCAGCCAGTTATCATCGACCGTGCGCAGGACCTTGATGGTGCGCGCCTCGACCTTCTCCTCGGCCCCGACAACAAAGACCATCGGCTTACCAACCGGGCTGCGGGTGACTGCGCGTTGCGGCACCAACAGGGCCTGGGCGTTGTTCCCTTCTTCGAGAACAGCGCGCACGAACATCCCCGGCAGCAGGAGTTGCTCGGGATTCGGGAAGAGGGTGCGCAGGGTTACGGAACCGGTCCCCGGATCGACACTGACCTCGGAGAATTTCAATGTCCCGGCTAAAGGATAAGGAGTGCCGTCTTCCAGAACCAGCTTGACCCGGGCGGCACCGGCCGCATCGGTCTGCAAGGTTTTGGCGGCGAGTTGACGCTTGAGTTGCAGGATCTCGCTGCTGGAGCGGCTAACATCGACAAAGATCGGATCGAGTTGCTGAATCGTCGCCAGCGCCGCGTCCTGATTGGCGGTGACCAAAGCGCCGGCGGTCACACTGGAGCGGCCGATGCGGCCGGAAATCGGTGCGGCGATGCTGGTGTATTGCATATTGATCCGAGCATTCTCCACCGCAGCCCGGGCCGCGGCGACTTCGGCCTCCGCCTGCTTGACTGCAGCCTGGGCATCGTCATGGTCCTGCTGACTGATCGCCCTGCTCTCCAGCAGTTCCTGATAGCGTCCGGCCCGAAGTTGCGCCGGCAGCAGATTTGCTTCGGCCCGCGCCAACATCGCCCGGGCGCTGGCCAGTGCCGCCTGGTAACTCGCCGGATCGATCTGGAAAAGGACTTGACCGGCCTTGACCTCAGCGCCTTCGGTAAAGAGTCGTTTCTGAATAATCCCGGCAACCTGCGGCCGCACTTCGGCCACCTGCCATGGGGAGGTCCGACCGGAAAGTTCGGTTGTCAACGTTACCGACTGGGGTTGCACGGTCAGCACCGCCACTTCCGGCGGCCCGGCCGGCGGAGTCGGCGCTTTTTTCTTGTCGCAGCCACCCAGCAGCAAGCTGAGGGCGAGAATTCCAACCGAGACAAAGATTGTAGCTCTGGACATGCTTTGCATAGTCACCTCTATTTTTTGAGTAGAATGAATGTTCATTCTTTAGTAATTGAATCCAGAAAGGACCCTTTAACGCTTTACGCCATCCCAGCAAGCCTCAATCGTCCGCAGGATGAGGTCATCATCGAGGACGATAAAATTCAGAATGTGGTCGCGGGCGACAGCGAGGAGGGGACCGAAGGTCAAGGCAAAGAGAATAGCGAGGGGGAAGTCCTTGACCACTTGTTGCGCCACTCCTTCCTCGAAAAGTTCGCGGTACATATCCCGGTCTTCCTTTTTACCCAGCATCCGGTCGCGACGGTAGATCACTCCGTAGGGGGAATTATGGAACTGTTCGAGATAACGGAAATCGAGGGGATTGGCGATGCAGTAACCAAGAACGGCGGCGCCGAGATAAAGAAAGCGCTCACGGATCGGTTTCTCCGGATCATAGCCCACCAGCAGCGCCGCGTAGATCCTTTCTTCCAGTTCTCGGTAGAGTTCGGCAATGAGCACATCTTTGTTCTCGAAATAGCGGTAGATTGTCCCCGCCCCGACCCCGGCTTTTTCGGCAATCATCGCCATCGGCGCATCGTGAAAACCTTGTTCGGCGATAATCTCCAAGGCAGCACGAACGATCTCGTCACGCTTCTCCGCTTTTGACATCTTGCTCCTCTTTTTCGCCAACAGAATGAATGTTCATTCCGCTATATACTCCCCAGTAAAATTCTTGTCCAGAGTTTTTTTCAAGCCCCCTTTCGGGTGAGGGGGAATTTTACTCCTGCCGCAACGCCTCGACAATCGTCATCCGCGCCGCCCGTACCGCCGGCAGGATACCGCCGAGCAGGCCCATGACCAGGGCAAAGAGCAATGATTGCAAGGCGATCGCCGGGGTGAGGATAAAGCCGAAGGAGAATTCGGAGAAGGTCTGCCAGTTGAGGGTGTTGATGGTGAGAAACTGCAGCAGGCTGGCGCCGCCGACCCCGCCCAGGCCGCCGACGCCACCGAGGAGGAGGGCTTCGGCCATAAAGGCGATGAGGATCTCCGGACGGGTGAAGCCGAGGGCGCGCAGGGTGCCGATCTCGCTGGTGCGGTTGGCCACCGCCGCGTACATGGTGATCATTGCGCCGATGATCGCCCCGAGGGAAAAGACCACCGTCAGGGTCAGGCCGAGGATGCGGAGAAATTTGGCCATCGCCTCGGATTGATCGGCGTAGTAGCGGGTTTCGCGCCGCGCTTCCAGGGTCAAGCGCGGATCGCTCTCCAGTTCCGTCTTCAAATTGGGAAAGTGTCCGGCCTCGCGCAGGCGGAAGGTCAGCGACGAATAGACCGGCCGGCGGAAGGCGGCCATCAACTGATCGGCATCACCCCAGAGCTCGGAGTTGAAGGCGGTGGTGCCGGCATCGAAGACCCCCACCACCTGCCAGTCACGCAGCGCGAAGCGCACGGTTTCACCGAGGCCGCCGCCCTGAAAGCGTCGGGCGATACTGGCCCCGGCCACAACCTCGCTCGAGCCGGGCTGCGGCAGGCGACCGGCGATCAACCGGACCTGCGGTCGCAACTGGAGAGCAACGTCATTGGTGCCGCGCACCACGATGTTGGCCGGCTGACCGCTGTCACGACGCAGCAGGTTGATGATCACCACCAGCTCCTTGACCAACAACGGCGCGCCATCCGCCCCGATCGCCACCTCCGGCCGGCTTTCGACAATCGCCGCCTGCCCCCGTTCCACCGCGCTCTGCACCTCGGAATTGGCACTGGTACGGGTGATGATGACATTGTCATAAGAACCGGTTGCAACCAGGGTGCGGTTCAACCCTTCGCCGAGCATCAGAGTGGCAGCAAAGACAAAGACGACCAGCGCCATCCCGGCGGCAGTGAGGATCGTGGTCAGGCGCCGCGTCCAGAGATTGCGCAACGAATAGGCAAAGGGTACAGGCATCAGCCGACCCTCCGCAAGCCCTCGGCGATGCGGACCGTCGCCCCGCGCCAGGTCGGGAGGATCGCCGCGGCCACGCCAATACCGAGGCTGGCAAGGGCTTCATAGATCAGGGTTTTCGGGGTGACCGAGAAGAAGGGGAAGTAATCACTGAGCGCGGTCTCGATCATCTGTGCCGCCGGAAAAGTCAGGACGATGCCGATGGCGCCGCCCAAAAGGGAGATGGCGACCGATTCGCCGCAGATGATCCCGGCAATGTGACCGGGGCCGAAACCGATGGTCTTGAGGGTGGCATACTCGGCAGTCCGCTCGCGAGCGGTCATCGCCATGGTATTGGCGGCGACGACCATGATAATGGCGATCACCACATAAGAGACGATCTCGATAACGATGAGGATCGCTTCGGTCATGGCGAGGAAGTTGAGATGAAAAGCTTCTTCGGTTTCGGTGATGGTCTCGGCCAGAGAGTTTTTGAAGCTACGGTCAATGGTCTCGGCGACCGTCGCCGCCACCTCGGGACGGCTCACCCCGACCATGAAGAAGCCGGTCTGATCCGCCTGTTCCGGCGCTGTAACCCGTAACTTTTCGTTGAAATAATCCCAGTGAAAGATGAAGCCGCGCTCGTCGACGGTCTTGTCCTTGCCACGATAGATTGCCTGCAGGATGAATTCCCAATCGCCGGGATAGATAGTGCCGCGCAGAACGATAGGATCGCCGAGCTTCCAGCCGAAACGGTTGGCGAGACTGGCGCCGACCATGCACCCTTTGCGATCACGAAAAAAGGCGTCGCGTTGCGGTGGCGGGACGATCATTTCCGGATAAAGGGCAAGGTAGTTGCGCGGCTCCACCGCGTAGCTGGCAAAGAAGTTTTTTTCATCGATATAGATGCCGCCGAACCAGACCCCGTGAGCAACGCGGCTGACATTGGGGAGCTGACGGATCCGTTCGAGGTAGGCGATCGGTAGGGGGAAGATCAGCGAGGTGGCGTTACGGGTCACCAGCCGGGTCGGCGAGGCATGCTTCATCCCCTCTTCCCAAAGTCCGGTGAGGGTCCGCAACATGCCGAAAGCGAGGATGGCAATAGCGACCCCGACAACGGTGAGGAGGGAGCGCAAACGGTGGCGAAAGACGTTGCGCAGGATAAACTTAAGGATGAACATCGGTCCGGCTCACAACAGCACCCCCTTTTCCAGCTGTCGCACCACATGCGCCTTCTCGGCAGCGCGGGGATCGTGGGTGACCATGATCACCGTCTTGCCGAAATCGTGCACCAGCTTCTCCAGCAGCTCCAGCACCTCTTCGGCAGAGTGGCGGTCGAGGTCGCCGGTCGGCTCGTCGGCAACGATAAT
The DNA here is from genome assembly GCA_002841765.1 of Deltaproteobacteria bacterium HGW-Deltaproteobacteria-4. Lineage (NCBI taxonomy): Bacteria > Deltaproteobacteria > Deltaproteobacteria bacterium HGW-Deltaproteobacteria-4. The sequence goes on from PHAV01000009.1 coordinate 159,259, forward strand.
CGTCGGATCGGCGACGAGAGCCCGGGCAATGGCGACGCGCTGCTGCTGGCCGCCGGAGAGTTGGCCGGGGTAGTGATTGGCGCGATCGGCCAGGCCGACGAGACCAAGGACGAGATCAACATGATCGTGGCGTTGCTGTCGGGGGAGATCGGTGAGGAGGAGAGGGAGCTCGACATTTTCAAAGGCGGTGAGAACAGGGATGAGATTATAGAACTGGAAGATAAAACCGATGTGGCCGGCGCGCCAGCGTGCCAGCTCCCGTTCCGAGAGGGGACGGATATCGATGCCGCCGACTTCAAGGCGGCCGGAATCGGCGGAGTCGATGCCGGCGATGAGATTGAGCAGGGTGCTCTTCCCTGAGCCCGATGGCCCCATCAGGGCGAGGAATTCCCCGGCCGGGATGTCAAGGGAGAGGTTCTCCAGGACGGGGATAATCTGGTCGCCGCGCCGATAGGCCTTGGAGAGGTCGCGAATCAGTACCAAAGGTGGAGTGGGGTTCACGGCTGCACCTGCGTCACCCGCCGGCCGTCGCGCATCTTCCCCAGCGGGCGCAGCACCACCTTCTCGCCGGCAACGATTCCGGATTGGACTTCAAGCTGATCGCCAAGGGTCGGGCCGAGGACGACAGGAACCGCCCGCACCCGCGTGCCGTCGAGGCGATAAACGATCTTGCGCCCGCCGTCGTCCTGTACGGCCGCCGGCGGGAGGACCAGCTTCGGAGTTTCTTCGGCACTTGTCAGCGGCCGGTCAAGGATCGCCACCCGCGCACTCATCTCCGGCAAAACGCGGGGGTCGAGTTCGGCAAAGCGCACCTTGACCATCACCGTCGCCTTGCTGCGATCGGCGGTCGGGACGATCGTCACCAGTTCGCCGCGAAAACGCTGGTCCGGGATGGCATCGAGAATGATTTCACAGGGCTGGCCGGGACGGATACGACTGATATTGGCCTCGGAGACGTCGGCTTCGATCTGCAGGGAGGAAAGGTCGGCGATGGTCACCACCGCCGACTTGGCATTCGCCGCCGCCCCGAGCGGGGTGACGATGTCGCCGATATCAGCGTTTTTGGTCAAAACCACGGCATCGAAGGGGGCACGGATGCGGGTATTGTCGAGGGCGACCTCGGCACCGCGCACCCCGGCGGCAGCGACGGCGATATTCGCCGTCGCTGCCTGCACCGCGGCCCGGCTCCGCTCCAGCCGGGTCAGTGTCGCGTCCGCCTCCGCCTGGGCAACAAAACCCTGCACCAGGAGGTCGCGCATCCGCTGATCACTCCGCTGCGCATCGCGCAGCTCTGCCTCGGCTTCAACCTTCGCCGCCTGCGCCGCTGCAAAGCTGGCCCGGGCCTGTTCCAGAGCGGCAGCGATTTCCCGGTCTTCAAGGCGCGCCAGGATCTGTCCGGTCGTCACTCGGCTCCCTTCTTCGACACCAAGCCAGACGAGACGACCAGTACTCTGCGCCGCCACCGCTGCCTTGCGTTGCGCCACCACATAACCGCTGGCGTTGAGGAGGGTCAAGGTCTGGGAGGGATGGAGGAGGGAGACCGTCGCGGTTTCTGTCTCGATTTTCAATCCACTCAGATCGTTATTCGCCATGGGTCCATTCCTTCCCTAAAGCTAACCCCTCCAAATCTCCTCATCGCCGTTCGCCTCTTCCTGCCCCAGGACTTTGATAAAGGCCTGAACGACATCGGGATCCAACTGACTGCCGGCAACGCGCCGGAGTTCGGCCAGCGCATACTCCTGGCCAAGCAGGGTGCGGTAGGGGCGAGTTGTCGTCATGGCGTCGTAAGCGTCGGCAACACTGAGAATCCTGGCGGCCAAGGGGATAGCCGCATGGTCAAGGTGATGAGAGTAGCCGCTGCCGTTATAATTTTCATGGTGGTAGCGGATCAGCGGGATGACCTCCTTCAGCTGATCAATCGCCAGCAGAGCATCGGCGCCAAAGTCCGGGTGGGTCTTGACCGCTGCGTACTCCTCGGCCGTCAGCAATGTTTCTTTGTCGAGCAACGCATCACAGGTGCCGATTTTGCCGATATCGTGGAGAAGGGCGCCGAGACGAATGATGTTGACCCGGTTTTCATCGAGGCCCATCTCCCGGGCAATCTTGACGGCAATCACCGCCACCCGCTCTGAGTGACCCATGGTCCAGGGACTTTTGGCCTCAAGGAGGTTGACCAGGACCCGGACCATCTGCAGGAACATGTTTTCCAGCTCCCGGACCTTCTCCTCCAGCTTGGCGACAACCACATGGCTGTATTCCCGCAAATACGGTTCTTCCCCTCGCAACGCCTCATCCGGGACGACAGGCTCACCGCCAACGCGCCGCGCCAGCAGGCTCTGCACCTCCTGCCACAGAACATTCGGCTCCAGCGGTTTAACCAGAAACGCTTCCGCCCCCTGAGAGCGGGCCAGCTTCTCTTCATTCTCACCGGTATAGACAGCAGAATAGAAGATAAAGGGGATAGCGCGCAGCGCTGCGTCCGCCTTGAGCGCACGCAGAAAGCCGAAGCCGTCGAGAACCGGCATCATGGCATCGGAAATGATCAGGTCCGGCCTCTCCCTGGCGGCCAGGGTCAGCCCCTCGCGACCGTTCTCCGCCTCGATGGTTGTACAACCGTGCGCTTGAAAGGTATGGCGGAGGATGGAGCGATCCGGGGCGCGGTCGTCGACGATGAGCACTTTCATGGTCTTACCCCCGTGGCGATGAAATCAGAGCACAATCCGGAATTCGGCGCCATGGTCGATATTGCCGGCCGTCAGAGACCCTCCCATATTCTGTTCGATAATCACCTTGGCCATGTAGAGACCGATTCCGGTCCCTCTCTCCGGGCCGCGGGTGGTGAAATAAGGGTCAAAGATCCGCGGCAAAATATCGTCCGGGATGCCGCCGCAATTGTCGCGGATCGACACCACTGAACGCTCGTTCTCCCAAAAGATGCGAATAAAGAGACAGGGAGCAGCCACGCGGCGTTCAATACATGTCTCACGCGCGTTGGAGATGATATTAAGCAGAACCTGTGCGTATTCATTCGGATAGCCGATGGCTGTCACCTCATCGCCATTCTTAATCTCGACTTCGATCTTGTGACATTTCAAGGTTGCGGCGACCATCTCCAGGACGCGTTCGACCGCCTTGTTGATAGAAAATTCGTCTTTCTTCTTGTCCTCGCGGAAAAAGTTGCTGAAGTCATTGATCGTCTGGGACATGTACAGGATGACCTTCATCGCCTTGTCGATATCGTCATGCAGCCCCTTAGGAGTAAGCGTACCGGCGTCAAAATCCATCCGCAGGTTCTGAATGATCAGGGCGATATTATTGAGGGGATTGCGCCACTGGTGGGCAATGTTATTGATCATCTCGCCCAGGGCCGCCAAACGGTTTTGCTGGAGGAGGATCTGATCTTTACGGCGCTGCTCGGCAACCAGCTCCACAACGCGCGCTTCCAGAGTTTGCTGCAGAGTTTCCAGCTCCACCACCTTCTCTTCCAGTCTTGCCGCCACTATCTGACTATATTTTCTCAGGAACTTTTCGTCTTCCTCGAGCAGTTCGTTTCCTGGTCTTTTTTGGGTTCGATCCAGACTTGCCAGGAGGTTGCGCAGTTGGCTCAGAAACTCCTCTGCCTCCAGAGGTTTGACCATAAAAGCATCGGCTCCCAGTGACAGGGCCAGTTCTTGTTCCTTGCTCCCGGTATAGACCGCCGAGTAAAAGATAAAGGGGGTATGGCAGAGTTCCGTTGAGCGTCTGATTTCCCGCAGGAACTCAAAGCCATCGACGTTGGGCATCAGCGCATCGGAGATGATCAGGTCAGGCCGTTCCGAGCCGGCCATCGTCAGCCCCTCCGCACCGTTTACAGCCTCCAGAAGCACGGAAGCAACGTGCGCCAGATAATGACGGAGGATGTTGCGGTCGTCGGCGTTGTCGTCGACGATGAGGATTTTCATGATGGCACCCCGATGACTTTATGAATCTGCGCCACAATCGTCAAGGGGTCGAAGGGCTTTTCAAAGTAACCGTTGCAGCCGGCAGCGAGGATCCTCTCCCGATCCCCCTGCATGGCATAGGAGGTGAGAGCCACGATCGGAATCGTGCCTTCGATCTCCGAGGCGCGAATGCGGCGGGTCGCCTCGATGCCGTCGATCCCCGGCAGATTGATATCCATGAGGATGAAGTCGGGACGGTGGGCGATCGCCTGCGCCACCCCTTCCTCGCCAGTTCCGGCGCTGAGGACCTCATAACCGGCTCGCCGCAGGGAGTAGGTAATGATCTGCAGGTTATCTTCATTGTCTTCGATGACCAGGACCCTCTTCATTGCTTCCCTCCTGTTGCGATTAGCACTTTTGTCCCTTACTGACGAGCATCAATCTTTTGCACAGCAACGTCCCCCTTTGAAAAAGGGGGATTGAGGGGGATTTGCCTTTGACTGCGGCAAGAAAATCCCCCCTGCCCCCCCTTTGCTAAAGGGGGGAGAACCTCTTGTGTGTCCGTCGTGCGAAGGGTCAGGGAACGCCATCGAGCACCTCCCGCACCTTGCGTAACAGATCCACGGGAGTGACCGGCTTGGCAATCAGGTGAACCTCGTCGGTAAATGCCACCTTTTCCCGAATCGTCTCGGGCGCATAACCGCTGGCAAAGATGACCTTTATGTCGGGGCGAATCTTGCAAATCGCCGCAAAAGCCTCGTTGCCGTTCATCTTCGGCATGATCAGATCGAGGAGGAGCAGGTCGATCCTGTCAGCGTTTTCACAGAATTTGCGCACTGCCTCGCTGCCGTCGATCGCCTCGATCACCGCATAACCGTGCATCGTCAGCACACTCATCACCAGATCCCGCACCAGGTCATTATCCTCGGCCAGAAGGATGGTCTCCGTCCCCCGGGCCGGCGCAGCCTCTGGGGACGGAGCGGTCGATTCCACGGCCTTTTGCACCTTCAACGGCAGATAGATACGGAAGGTCGTCCCCAGACCGGGCTCGCTGTAGACGTTAATAAAGCCGTCATGCCCCTTGATAATGCCGTAGACGACCGCCAGTCCGAGCCCCGTCCCTTTACCGACATCCTTGGTTGTGAAGAAAGGGTCGAAGATCTGCTTTTGCGTCTCGGCATCCATCCCCTGGCCGGTGTCCGATGCGGTCAAGAGCGCATATGTGCCCGGCTTGCCGTAGCCATAGGTCGCCACATATTCTGCACCGAGAGTGACCTGCTCTGTCTTCACCGTTAAGGTGCCGCCGTCAGTCATGGCATCGCGCGCATTCGTGGCAAGGTTCATCAGCACCTGCTCAATCTGATGGTCATCGGCGAAGACCGGGGTGGGCTCCTCCTGTGGCAGGATCTTGCACTCGATATCCTCACCAATCACCCGAAGCAGAAAGGGCTCAACCTTCCTGAGAATTTCATTCAAATCGACAATCTCGCGCACAAAGGGCTGTTTTCTGCTGAAGAGGAGGAGATCCCGGGTGAGACGAGCGGCCCGGTTCGCGCCAGAGATCATCTGCTCGATATTCAGCCGCTGCGGATTATCCTCCGTCATCTTCATCAGGGCCATAGTGCCATAGCCGATAATGGCGGTCAGGATATTATTAAAATCATGCGCGATACCACCGGCCAGAGTGCCGATGGACTCCATCTTCTGGCTCTGGCGGAGCTGCGCCTCGATCTTTTTGCGATCGTCAATCGCCTCGATGACAGAGATAAAATAGTCCGGCTCCCCTTGATCATCGTGCACCAGCGAGACCGTAAGGTTGATCCAGACTAGCGACCCGTCTTTACGGTGATAACGCTTCTCCAGAGAATACGTTTTTACCTCATCGGCCAGGAGTTGTTGCATGGAGTCCAGGTTCTTTTCGAGATCGTCGTCATGGGTGATCTCCTGAAAGCTCCTGGTCAGCAGCTCCTCACGGCTATAGCCGATTATCTCGCACAGTTTGTCATTGACCATCAGCCAGCGCCCGTCGATACCGACATGGGCGATGCCGACCGCTGCCTGCTCAAAGGTGGCGCGAAAGCGCGCTTCGCTACTCTTCAAGGTCACCTTGACAGCTTCGAGTTCCTTGACTTTTCCCTCCAGACGGGTTGCCACCATCTGACTGTATTGACCGAGAAAATCTGTTTCCCCTATCAAGCTGATGCTAACCATTCCATCTTTTTTGTGTTCTCGATCTCCCATGATTCTCTGCAATTCCTCCCAAAATTCCTGGGGATCCCTCGGTTTGATGATAAAAGCCTCGGAGCCTGAGGCGGCGGCAAGGTCCGCCTCGACACCGTCGGTATAGACCGAGGAGTAAAAGATGAAGGGGATGGTTCGCAGGGCTTCGTCGGACTTGAGTCTTCGCAGGAGCTGAAAACCGTCCATGACCGGCATGAGCGCATCTGAGACGATCAGATCCGGCTTGACGTCCTTCGCCAGTTGCAGCCCTTCCGCGCCATCTGCCGCCTCGATAACCGTGCAGCCCTGATGCTCGAGGTTGAGCCGCAGCAGATAGCGATCATCGGCGTTATCATCAACGACCAGTACTTTCATCTCAAACCCCCAAAGAATACCGAATGCATAGACTATTCTCCCTCTGATTTCTAAGCCCCACCTGAGCAGAACACAGGCAGCCGCTCTACACGAAAATATTATACGTCATCCCTGCGTTTTCATATCTTTTTCCTGCCGGATCGGAAGGGTGATGCTAAAGCTGCTCCCTGCCCCCGGCTCACTCTTCACGCTAATGGCTCCCTGTAAGATTTCTTCAACAATCTTTTTTGTCAGATAGAGCCCGAGACCGGTGCCAGGGACCGTAGAGGTCAAAGGTGACGAAATTCTGCTGAAGGCCTGAAAGAGCTTGGGCTGATCTTCCGACGCAATGCCGAAGCCGGTGTCAGTCACGACCATCGTCACCGACCCCTGTGACTCATTGGGCCGAACAGTCACGGTCACCCCCCCCTGCGCGGTAAACTTGAGGGCGTTGCTGACTAGGTTGAGCAGGCACTGCAGCAGTCGGCGACGATCCGCATGCATCGGCAGGCTGATCTGCTGCACATTCAATGAGATTTTACGTTTCTGGGCCTCACTGGCAAAGACCTGCTCAACCTCGGTCAACAGTTCGTCCAACTCGAAATCCTCTTGACCGACGTCGATCATCCCTGCTTCGATCTTCGAGACGTCGATGACATCGTTGATCATGGAGAGGAGGTGTTTTCCGGAGCGGAGAATGGCGGTCAGGTTCTTCTTCTGCTCATCGTTCAGCGGGCCGACCCACTCGTTGATCAGGATGCTGGAGAAGCCGATCACCGCGTTGAGCGGAGTGCGCAGTTCATGGCTCATCGAGGCGATGAACATCGACTTGAGTCGGTCAACCTCCAGGAGCCGGGCATTGGCGCTGTTCAGATCCTCCAGCATGAATTGTAGCGCCTGCTGCGTCTTACGCAAATCACTGGTCCGCTCCGCGACCAGCTTCTCCAGATTATCACGATATTTTTCCAGCTCTAACTCCGCCTCTTTCCGATCGCTGATATCGCGCGACAAGGCGATGATCCGCTCGTCCGGGCCGATAGCTGAACGCCGCATGTTCACCTCGACCCAGAAGATGCGGCCGGACCGATCCTTGGCATGCCACTCAAAGAGCTGCGGCACGCCTACCGTCGCCTTGCGTATCCAGTTAGCGGCATCTTTCTGAGTGTAGGGGGGGATGCCGGAACTGAAGCTCCCCACGTCAGAGTGAAGCGCCTCTTCCCGCGAAAGCCCGAACATCTCGCACATCTTCTGGTTCACATCCAGAATGGCACCGGTCTCGATATCGTGGATAAAAAAAGCGTCATTGGCGGCATTGAAGATGTCACGGAAGCGCTCCTCGCTTTCAGCTAGTTCGGCAGTTTTTTCATGCACCTGTCGTTTGAGCGTTCGGTTCCAGAGCATAAAGACCGACGCACCGGCCAGCATGACCACAATGGCCATACCGAGATAGATGAAAACCGTTATACGATCAATGCCGGTCTTGTACTCGATAGCGATCCACTTCTGGCTGATGCGGTTTTTTTCTGCTTCGGAGATTGTCGCCAGCCCCTTGTTGATGATACCGGCCAGCAGCGGCCAGTCCTTGCGCACCGCCATATGGAGCATCCCTTCGGAAACCGGGGCGGCCACCTTCAGGTTGGTGATTTTCAGCTCCCTGATCCAGTAGGCGGCGGAACCGATATTGCAGACAAAAGCCTCGACCGTCCCCCCGGACAAAACTTTCAACCCCTCCTGTGTAGAGGCAACCCGCACCGGCTTTATACTGGTATTTTCCTTCAGGAACCCCTCGTTGGAGGAGTCGGCCTGTACCGCCACCTTCCAGCTGGCAATGGCGCTAATGCCGCCGATAAAGGGGGTGTCTTTTCTGGTGATGATCACCCGCTGGGAATTGGTATAGGAGTCGGAGTAGAGCAGAAACTGTTCGCGCTCGTCGGTTCTGCCAACGCAGGGGAGGAGGTCGATCTCGCGGCTTTGGGCTTTACCTATGACCTGGCTCCAGGAAAGCCCCGGCGCAACTTCAAAGCTCAGGCCGGTGCGTTCCTTGAGAATTTGGAGATAATCGGCGGCGATCCCGGCATAGACACCATCCTTGTCCCACAGTTCAAAAGGGGCAAACTCCGGGTCAATGCCGACCCGGATAACCGGATGCGCCTTGATCCATGCCCGCTCTTCGTCCGTCAGCACAACCCGTTGCGTAAGCGACTCGGCCGGCAGCCATTTTTTCTGCAGAGCCTGCAGTTCCTGGCTTGAGATGGAATCCAGTGCCTTGTCGAAAATGGCGGCCAGCTCCGGCCAGTCCGTACGCACGGCGATACTTTCGTTAAAACGGTCGCGCTCGAAGATGGCGGCGAATTTCAGGGTGCTGATCTGGTATTTGTTCTGGAGAAAATGGGCCGCGCCGATAAAGGTGATGACGGCATCCGCCTTACCGATAGCAACAGTATTGAGGCCGTCGAGCATGGTATCGACGTAATATGGTTTGATGGTGGGATATTTCTCCAGCAGCGGCTTGACATACTGGTAACTCTCGACCAGGGCAACCCGCTTGCCGGCCAGATCTTCCGGTTTGCGGATCGACTCGTTCTGATGGCGGGTCATGATGACCAGCGATTTAAAGATGTAGGGTTGGGTAAAGGCGAACCACTCCAGTCGTTCGGGCCGGTCACCCATGGTGGCGACAACGTCTACCTCGCGCTTCTGGGCGGCCTCGTAGAGCTCGTTCCAGACCACCTTCGGGGAAATTTCGAGGGTGATGCCGATCCGCTCCGCCAGCAGGGGCAGCACATCTAGCGCCAGCCCTTCGAGTTCGCCGTTGTCGTTCAGAAAACTGTAGGGGGGGAAATAGCCGTCAAAAGCGATGCGCACGACTTTATGCTGCTCCAGCCAGGCTTTTTCTTTGGCGGTCAACGGCAGGGGCGGGGTGGCGGTTTTCTTTTCAGTAACGGCCGCGGGGGGGGGTGCGACGGCGTTTACTGCCAGGGCCGGCGCTATTCCGGCAACAAGCAGGAAGAGTGTGCAGGTCAGAAAGCAGAGATAAGTGCGGATCTTTTTTGTCATCATCAGGATGCCCTTAACAACCTCATAGCGTAGCCCCTCACTTCCCCTCCAGCGCCTTCACCCGATCCTTCAACTCCTTGATCCGAAACTCCCGGTCGACAAAGAGCTTGTTGAATCTTTCCAGTTCGGCGTTCTTTCCCCGCAGGTTCTCCTCCATCACGTATCGTTCGGTCACATCCTGCACCAGCTCCAGTACCCGGTCCACCACCCCGGCGGCATTCCGGATCGGTGAGCAGGTGAAATGGTAATAACGGGTGCTGCCGTCGGGGTGGGTAATGGGATGCTCCTGCCGTACCGGCTGGCCGCTGTTGAAGGCGATCAGGGCAGGGCAGTCCTCCGGCGGCTTCGCCATGTTGCAGTAGCTCATATTACACGGCTTGCCGATGATCGTGCCGTTGTTAAACTGCGGCCGTTCCTGCAGCCGCTTGTTCACCCAGAGAACGGTAAGCTCACGGTCCAGAAGCAGCAGGTCGGCATCAAGGGCGGAGATGATATTGTCGAGCTTGTCCCGCTCAACATCCTCCTCCAGTTTTGTCGGCGCCAGCTTGCGCCGTTCTTCTTCGAGCTGGGCCATGACGCCGTTGAGCAGCAGATCGTTGGCGTTGACCACCATCCGGCTCATGGTCATCGGGTCGACGTCTTTGATAAGCGTCTTCAAGGCTGCGCCGTGGATCTCAATCAGCACGTCCGGCCCGGCTCCGGTAAGGACCAGCTCCTTCCCCAGCTCGGAAACGGCAGAGAAGGCCTCTTCTTCCCTGTGATCAAAGAACGTCTCCAGGATGCCGCTGTATTTCTCACTGATCACTTTTTTGTCTATCATTCAGACCACCTTTGCCACCAGCACGGTGGCGTCATCATTGCCCGGCTGGTATCTGGAAAATATCGATTCGGCGATTGTCTGGGGCGATTCGCCGAAGAGACCGGCCGCCACCGCTGCCTTGCGTTGCGCCACCACATAACCGCTGGCGTTGAGGAGGGTCAAGGTCTGGGAGGGATGGAGGAGGGAGACCGTCGCGGTTTCTCGAGCCCCGCCCAGAGCCAGGGCCGCCAACGCCGGGTGGGGGAGGGGGTGAAGCGCGTCTCGATTTTCAATCCACTCAGATCGTTATTCGCCATGGGTCACTCCTTGCGGGAAGTTTACCATATGCAACCGCGATGGCGACTGCCGCCAACGCGGGAGAGCTCAGAGCTTGGGGATACGGATACGACTGATCATCAATGAGCCGGAAAGGGCAAAAATCAGTACGAGGGGATGGAGGGTGAAGCCGGCAAAGAGGACCTTGCCGAACCAGAGTTGGTCGCGTACCGCCCCCTGAGCGGCGGCGACACAAAGGATGATGACCAGCAGCAGCGAGGTCGGAATCGGCGTTCCTTCGAAGTACTTCACCTTGCCCCCGGCATCGGAAAGGGCATCGGCGGTCACATTGTAGCGCGCCAGACGCGAGACGCCGCAGGCGACAAAGTAGGTCAGGACGATACGGTCGTATAAGCCCTGCATGCCGCAGCCATAGGCAATTACCGCCGGTGCGACCCCGAAGGAGATGACATCGGCAAGAGAGTCGAGCTCCCGTCCCATCCCCGAACTCGTCTGCCGCCAGCGGGCAATCCGGCCATCGAGAACATCAAAGACGAAGGCCGCCGCGACCATTCCGCCGGCAAAGTAGATATGGATGACGTCGCCATTTTGCAGATAGGTCAGCATCGAAAAGAGGGCGCCGGTGCCACAGACGGCATTGCCGAGAGTGAACCAGTCGGCAAGATGAAACTCGCGGATCATGGCGAAGGGTTTGGGGCGTTTATGATGTGACATGGGACTCCTTGTTATGCAATGAGCTTATCATGTTTTTTGTTTCCTGCCTTATGAGCACCACCGGCTCGATCCACCACCCCCCGACCCCCTCCTTAACAAAGGAGGGGGTCGGGGGGTGGTGTGGTTTACACCAGCACCGTCCGGTTCCGCCCCTCTTCCTTGGCCCGATACAGGGCCGAATCGGCGCGTTGCAGCAAAGTCTCGGTCGTATCGGTATCATTCAGAACTGCCACGCCGATGCTGATGGTAACATGAATGCCGGTGGCTTTGCCGTGATCATCCAGCTGCTCGATCTTTTCACGAATACGCTCCGCCAGCCTGACCATATCAACAGGAGTCGTTTCGGTCAGCACCACGGCGAATTCCTCGCCGCCGTAGCGTCCGCCGACGTCATATTCGCGCAACATACTCGCCAGAGTCTGAGCGATACTCCTTAAGACTTCATCCCCCGCCGGGTGGCCGTAGGTGTCATTGACGATCTTGAAATGGTCGATATCCATCATCAGCAACCCCATCGCCGTCCCTTTGCGCCGGGCCCGTTCGAACTCCTCATTGAGTCGCGTCATGAGATAGCGGCGGTTGTGCAAGCCCGTCAGTTCATCGCGGATCGACGCTTCCAGCAGCGCCTCCTGCGCCGCGTCGAGCTTTGTGCCGAGATTGTTGAGCATGATGTAAGTCGAACCGAGGAGCAGGGCCAGAGTCAGAAGGGAGAGGCTGATAATCGTGAAACGATTATCAGCCATCACCGCCGCGGTCTGGCTAAAGGGGATGGTCACACTGATGCCGCCGCGGACATCACCGAGATTGTAATTAAACTTGAAATGGCATTGCTCACAGGCGCGCTCAAGGAGGAGCGGTGCCATGTAACGGAAGACCGGTCCGGAATCACGCGACTCCAGCTCCCAGAATTCACCTTCACCATCGACAAACTTTTTTAAGGCCCGCTGCTCGAACTCATCGGGAGCGTTCTCTTTGTTCAGCAGTTGCAGACTGGTGATGTGGAACTGGATCTTGTTGACGTCACTGAGAATGGTCGATATTTCCCGAGTCATCAATGCCGGATTTTTCAGGAGGAGCAGACTGCCGTCCACCGTCTCCTTTTCTGCTTCTATCCCGACTTCCCGCAGAAAAGGATTGGCCTCCATGCCGATTTTCTTTTCGACATAGACGCCGCCATAACCGGCATTCCAGTGGCGCACCCGGACGATCAAATCGTAATAGGAGGCGGCCTGCTGTCGGAGAGCATCGAGAAGGAGCCGGTTATTTCTTTGGTAGATGCCGGCATAGACGGCAAGGATGACCAGCGAGATCACCAGTGAGATCTTCAGATAGAAAAGGGCGAGGGGATTAATTTTCCGTTTGGTTCGGAACTTCATGGAGCATTTTCTCCTGCCAGCAGGGAGCGGAACGCAATCGGTTAATGACCGGCGTAAAGAGCAGCGATCTCGGCGGCATAATAACTGAAAAGTTGCGGGCGGCGCAGCTTCAGGGTGGCGGTCAACAGCCCGTTCGCTACCTCCCAGGGGGTGGTGGTCACCTGCACCCGACGAATCTGCGCGTAGCCGGGGAAATGGCTCATGCGGGTGGCGATCCTGGCCAGCAGCAGCTCTTCAACGGCCCGTTGATTAAGAGCCGAGCCCCCCAGCTTCTCCCATTCCGCAGCATTGAGGACGACGAGCACTCCGAGATAGGGCCGGCCTTCGCCGACGACCAGCACCTGCTCAAAAAGGGGATCGGTGGTGATGGCCAGCTCAATATCGGCCGGAGGGATCTTCTCACCATTAGAAAGGACGATGATCTCTTTGAGGCGCCCGGTAATGGCGATGTGGCCGGTAGGGGTAATGGTAACGAGATCGCCGCTATGCAGCCAGCCCTCCCGGTCGATGATCGCAGCGGTGGCTGCCGGATTCTGCCAATAGCCGGCCATGACGCAGTCGCCCTTGATCAGCAGTTCACCATTAGCGGCGATCTTGATAGCCACTCCCGGCAGCGGCTGACCGACGGTCTCGGGGTGATTGTCGGCTGCACTGTTGACGGCGACCACCGGGCTGGTCTCGGTGAGGCCGTAGCCCTGCAAAATCGGCAGGCCGAGAGCGATAAAGAGACGGGCGACTTCGGGATTCAAAGGAGCGCCGCCACTGATCGCCAGACGCAGCCGGCCGCCCAGGGCAGTGAGGACTTTATCGGCAATCAGGCGTTGCAGCAACGGCCAGAGGAGGAATCGCAGTGACCAGCTCCCCCGCCCCTGTTGATGAAGAAACCGCTGCCAGCCGACTGCGACCGTCAAGGCAAAGAGCTGCTGCTTCCAGGACGGTGCCATCGCTACCTTCGCCATAACGCGCGTATGGATGCGCTCGAAGACCCGCGGCACCGAGATCACCACCGTCGGCCGCACCACCGGCAGGTCGTCGGCGAGCTTCTCCAAAGAGCGGACATGGGCCACCCGGGCGCCGGCCATGATCGCCAGATAGTAACCGGCGGTCCGTTCCAGTGTATGGGAAAGGGGGAGGAAGGAGAGGAAGAGATCGTCGGGATAGATCGGTACCCGGCTCAAGCCGGCAAAGGCATTGGAGAGGATGTTGGCATGAGTCAGCATCACCCCTTTGGGATTTCCGGTCGTTCCCGAGGTGTAGACGATCGTCGCCAGATCATCGGCGGCGGCGCTGCCGCCGTCATAGGGAGCGGGCGCCTTCGGCAGCCAGTCGGCAAGTTCAACCAGACGGGGATCGCAATCGACCGTACAGGCAGGGGTCAAAGAGACGATGCGGACAAGACTGCGAAGACGGGTCTGCACACTCTTGATCACCTCCCATTGCACTCCCCCCTCGATGAGGAGGAAGCGTGCTCCGGTCTGTTCGATGATATAAGCAAAGTTGTCAGGACGATCGTTGACAAAAAGGGGGACGATCACCAGTCCGAGACCAAGGGCGGCCTGATCGAAGACCGCCCATTCGAGGCTGTTACGGAGCATGACCGCGACCCGGTCGCCGGGGAGGAGCTTTTCCCCGATGAGGGCGGTCTGCCAGCGGCCGGCGAGAGCGGCGGTATCTTCCCAGGTGATACATTCGTCGCAGCAGCTCCCTTGCAGATCGAAGCGGAGGTAGGCACAGGCCTTGGGCGTACGCCGCACCCGTTCGGCAAAGAGGGCGGGAAGAGTTGGCGCGGCCTCAGGGGAGATAATATCCGTTTTCCTGCTCATACTCGGGAAACCTCAGCGTCGACCAGTTCCTGCCAGCCGGGATCAGGAGTAAAGCGATGGCCATGCACCTGCTCCAGCGCTTGCAGCCGCGCCAGGAGAGAGGCAGCGCCGCTGGCTTTGATATGTTGCAGTGGCCCGCCGCGGAAAGGGGCAAAGCCGGTGCCGAAGATGACGCCGGCATCGAGATGGTCGCCACTGCTGACCACCCCTTCCCGCCAGCAGGCCACGGCTTCATTGAGGAGACGGAGAATCAGCCGATCGCTGATGGCGGGATCAACCGCCCCTCCCCTTTGTCCCTTCTCGCCGTGACGATATGCATAAAAGCCCTGGCCACTCTTCTTGCCAAGGTGACCGGCAGCGACCAGTTCATCCAGCTTTTCCGGGACCTCGACCGGATAATGGCGGGACAGGATGGTCGCCACTGACAGGCAGATGTCGAGACCGACAGTATCGGCGAGGCGAATCGGCCCCATCGGCATGCCGAAAGCGGTGGCGGCCCGATCAACCTGCGCCGGGTCGTTCCCCTCCCCGACCAGGGTCACCGCTTCCAAAAGATACGGCATGAGGATGCGGTTGACGAGGAAGCCGGGAGAACTGCTCACCGCCAGGGGGAGGCGCTTGATGGCGAGGACAAAGGCAGCGCCGCGCTGGAGGATGGCGTCGTCGCTTTGCGGGCTGCTCACCACTTCGACCAGCTGCATCTTGTCGACGGGATTGAAGAAGTGCAGGCCGATAAGACGCTCCGGCCGGGTCAGAACGCTGGCAAGCTCTTGCAGGGGGATGCTCGAGGTGTTGGTTGCCAGGATCGCGTCCGGTCGCAGACGCGGTTCGATCTGCCGGTACAGGTTCCGCTTGGCGTCGGCATCTTCAAAAATTGCCTCGATCACCAGATCGGCCTTGGCGACGCCATCCCCGGCTGGATCAGGGAGGAGGCGGTCGAGGGCGGTCTGGATGGCGCGCGGCTCCTTGAGCTGACGGCTGAAGAGGGCGGCGCCACGCTTTACTACCTGGCCGAGTCGGGCGGTATCAAGATCCTGAATCGTCACCTCCAGCCCTTGCAACGCACACCAGATGGCGATGTCGCCCCCCATGGTGCCGCCGCCAATGACATGGACCCGGCGGATCGGAGTCCCCGTCCCACGCCCCGTCGCTTTGAGCTCTTCCTGCAGCAGGAAGACGCGCAGCAGGTTGCGGGCGGTGCTGCCGGTAATGAGGCGGGCAACCGAAGCGGCCTCGGCGGCGTAATTGGCTTTATCGTGGGAACCAAAGTTCTGCCACAGGTCGATCAGGGCGTAGGGGGCGGGATAATGCTGACGATCTGCCTTGGCGGCAACACTGCGGCGCATCCGCCCGGCAATGAGCGCCTTGGGGAGGAGGGCCAGCGCCCACTCGCGCCAGGGGAGAAGTTTGCGCGACGGCGGCGTCGCGACCATGGCGCGGGCCGCATTCTCCAGATGCCGGCGCGGGATAGCGTAATCGACCAGCCCGATCTTGTGCGCTGCCCTGGCCGCCAGGGTGCGGCCGCTGAGCATCAGCTCCATCGCGGTGAGGTCGCCGACCAGCGCGGTCAATCGCACTGTACCGCCGAAGCCGGGGTGAATGCCGAGCTGCACTTCCGGGAGGCCGAGACGGGTAGCGGCATCGTCGCTGGCGATCCGGTAACGGCAGGCCAGAGCCAATTCGAGGCCGCCGCCGAGGCAGAAACCGTGAATCAGGGCAATCGTCGGCAGTGGTAGCGCCGCCAGTTTGGACAGGATGCTCTGGCCACGGCTAATCAGCGCCAGCGCCGTGACTTCATCGCTGATCGTTGTAAATTCGGTAACATCGGCGCCGGCAATGAAGCCACTCGTCTTGCCGGAGCGGAGGATCAGCGCCTTGGGCGGGGCAGCGGCGATGACGCCAAGAAGGAGGTCGAGTTCTTCAAGAACCGACTGTGACAAGCTGTTGGTCGAGCTTCCCGCCTTGTCGAGGGTCAGCCAGCCGATCCCCTCCCCATCCAGCGCAAAGTACCAATGATTATAAGGCTGTTCAGTCATTTCCATGCTCACCTCCCCGGCCCCGCTGTATCAGCATCGCCCCGCCTTGCCCGCCGCCGATACAAAGGGAGGCCATGCCGCATTGCGCCTGGTTGCGCTCCAGCACCTGCAGGAGATGGAGGACAATGCGGGCGCCGCTGCTGCCAACCGGATGACCGAGGGCGACGGCACCGCCGTCGACATTGAGTTTATCCGCCGGAATCGCTCCCCAGGGCTGCGCCAACCCAAGTTCATTTGTGCAATAGTCTTTATCCTGCCAGGCCTGCTGACACGCCAGGACCTGGGTGGCAAAGGCTTCGTTGATCTCCCAGAAATCGATGGCGGCCGCCTCTAACCCCTGACGCAACAGGATCGGGGTCATCGCATGGACCGGCCCGAGCCCCATCTGTGCCGGATCGACTCCCGCCCAGGCGCAGTCGACGATGCGACCGCGGACCGGGAGGTTGTAGCGCTGCACAGCGACCTCACTGGCGAGGAGGAGGAGGGCGGCGCCGTCGGTGACCTGGGCGCTGTTGCCGGCGGTGACCCGGCCAAAGGAACGATCGAAGACCGGTTTGAGCTTGGCAAGGCGCGCCAGATCGCTATCGCGGCGCACGCCGTCATCGCTGCTGTAGACGGTGCCGTCGCGACCATACAGGGGGGAGATTTCCTCGAAAAAGCCGGTATCCTGCGCCGCGGCGCCGCGGCGGTGACTTGCCAGGGCAAAAGCATCCATACGCTCGCGGCTGATGGCGAAACGCTGCGCGAGAATCTCGGCGGTCTGGCCCATCGAGAGGTTGACGACCGGATCGCTTAAGCCCTTGAGGAGGCCGAAGACCAGCTGAAAGTGGGCCGGCCGCAGCCGGGTCAGAATTTGCAGCCGCGCCCCGAGGGAGCGGGCCTTCATCCATTCCCCGAGGAGTTCGACCGCCACCGGCGGCAGCAGGACCGGCGCATGGCTCATCGCTTCGGTGCCGCCGGCGAGGATCAGATCGGCCTGGCCGCTGGCAATATTGCGCGCCGCCGAATCGAGGGCCTGCATCCCCGAACCGCAGTTGCGCTGCACCGTCCAGGCCGGGACCTTCTTGCCGCAGCCAAGGCGCAGGGCGATAATCCGGGCGATGTTGACTTCGTCGGGGCTGGGGATAATGCAGCCGATAATCACTTCATCGATCTGCTCCGGCGCAAAGGGCTGCCGCGCCAACAGCGCCTTGCCGGCGCCGACCGCGAGATCAGCAGCGCTGAAGGGGCCGGCCTTGGTTGCTGCCTTCAAAAAGGGGGTGCGATTGCCGTCGACGATGTAGACCGCCCGCCCCCCGGCATAAGTCCCTTTATTCTCCATGACTGCCTCGATTCTGCCCGTAGTCGGCCGGAAAATCGTCGACGCGGATCACTTCGCGCCGCGCGGCATTGGCGGCCTCGACCATTTCGGCTTCGGCGAAGCTGATGACGCCGGCAGCAACGCCTTCGCGCAGCGCCTCTCCGTCGTCAACGGCGAAGATCTGCTTGGCTTTGCGGGCGATGCGCAGCTTCTTCTCCACATCTTCAGCGGCAATGACTTTGTGCAGGGCATCCTCGATCCGCCCCAGCACTTCTTTCGTCCCGGTCGGCAGATAGATCCCGTGCGTCAAACGATCGCGCAGCGTCGACGGCGCCATCAGCAGGTTGGCGACACGGTGGCCAAGTCGATCACTCGCCCCCTGCGGGCGGATACCGAGAGGGAAGGTGAGGAAGCGCAGCAGCCAGGCGATCGGCCGGTTCGGGAAGTTGCGGAAGAAGTCGACAAAGGCGCTGTCGATGGCACGCAGGCTCTCTGCGCAGCTCCACTCTAAAAGAGGGAGTTCGTCCACTGGCCGGCCCCGCTCTTCGAACTGTTTGACCATGGCGGAGATCAGATAAAGGTTGGCAAGGATATCGGCGAGGCGACCGGAAAGCTTCTCCTTGCGTTTGAGATTGCCGCCGAGGATCAGCATGGAAAGGTCGGCGGTGAGGGCGAAGGCGCTGCAACGCCGGGTGGTGCGCTGCAGGATGCGCCGGGCCGGGCCGCCGGGGACGGGGAGGAGATAGGCGCCGCCCAGACCGAAGCAGAAGGAGCGAAACGCAGTGCTGATGCTCAGCCCGACATGGGCAAAGAAGGCGCGATCGAACTGCTGCAAGCCAACAGCCGGGTCGGGATGCGCAACCGCCTGCATCTCCTTGAGGACATAAGGATGGCTGCGGATCGCCCCCTGGCCGAAGATGATTAGAGTGCGGGTGAGGATATTGGCCCCTTCGACGGTAATGCCGATGGGGATCGATTGATACGGGCGGCCAAGATAGTTGCGGGGGCCGAGGCAGATGGCACTGCCGCCGGCAACATCCATGGCGTCGTTAAGGACCACCCGCATCCGCTCGGTCAGGTAGTATTTGACGATGGCGGAAAGGACCGCCGGTTTCTCGCCGCGATCGACGGCGGCGCAGGTGAGGACACGGGCCGCCTCCATCTGGTAGGTGAGACCGGCGATGCGTGCCAACGGTTCTTCCACCCCCTCCATCTGACCGATCGGCAGATGAAACTGACGGCGGATGCGGGCATAAGCGCCGACGCCACGACAGGCGAGCTTGCCGGCGCCGGTACTGAGGGCCGGCAGGGAGATGGAACGGCCGACGCCGAGGCACTCCATCAGCATCCGCCATCCCTGCCCGGCCCGTGCGGCGCCGCCGATGAGATAGTCGAGAGGAATGAAGACATCCTTCCCCCAGTTCGGGCCGACCTGGAAAGGGATATCGAGGGGGACATGACGGCGGCCGATGGAGATCCCCGGCGTGTCGGTAGGGATGAGGGCGAGGGTGATGCCGAGCTCGACCTTGTCGCCGAGGAGGTGCTCGGGATCGTTCAGTTTGAAAGCAAGACCGAGGAGGGTCGCCACCGGACCGAGGGTGATATAGCGCTTCTCCCAGTTGAGGCGGATGCCGACGATCTCTTTCCCTTCGTACAGACCCTTGCAAACGATGCCGAGATCGGGCATCGAGGCCGCGTCACTCCCCGCTTCCGGACCGGTGAGGGCAAAACAGGGGATCTCCTCACCACGCGCCAGACGCGGCAGATAATAATCCTTCTGGCTTTGCGTGCCGTACTGCATGAGGAGTTCGGCGGGACCGAGGGAGTTGGGAACCATGGCGGTCACCGCCGCGGTGATGCTGCGGCTGGCAAGCTTCAGAATCACCGCCGAATGGGCGAGGGCCGAGAAGCCGAGTCCACCGTGCGCGGGGGGGATAATCATCCCGAAGAAGCGCTGAGTCTTGAGAAACTGCCAGACCTCGGGGGGGAGGTCCTTGTCGTGTTCGACAATCTGCCAGTCATCAAGCATGGCGCAGAGCGTCTCGACCGGACCATCGAGAAAAGCCTGTTCGGCCGGGGTCAGAGTCGGGGCGGGGAGAGCAAGGAGTTTTTGCCAATCCGGATACCCGCTGAAGAGTTCACCGTCCCAGCCGACACTGCCGGACTCCAGGGCTTCGCGCTCGGTGGCGGAGAGGGGCGGCAGCATCCGCTTGAAGAGGGTAAAGAGGACGGGGGTCAAGATCACGCGGCGGAGAGGGACAACGACGATAAAGGTGATGAAAAGAACGGTAAGTGCGGCAGCAATCCAGAAGATAATCATGGCAGCCTCTCTTTCATTTCATAGAGTTAAACTATTACATGATTATCTTTTTTTGTCTCGCATGATCCGCTGCATCAACCGGGTAAAAATTCCGCTACTTTCCTTTCAATCTTCACCCGCAGAATCGCCGTCGGCGTCACTTCGACACAGGTAAGACGATAGCCCTGCCATTCGACCTGTTCACCGGCTGCGGGGAAGCGACCCAGCTGATACAAAACCAGCCCGGCCAGGGTGTCGTAAGGGAGTTGCTCCTCGACTTCGATATCAAGGAGTTCCTCAACATCATTGAGCGGGAGGAGGGCGTCGACGATAAAACTGCCATCCCCGAGGCGCTTGATCCGGCGCGCAGCGTGGAGATCATGTTCATCCTCGATCTCACCGACCAGTTCTTCGAGAAGATCCTCGATGGTAACCAGCCCGCTGAGCTCCCCGTATTCATCGACGACAAAGGCCATATGGAGGTGACGCTGCTGCATCTCGCGCAGCAGTGCCGCTGTTTTCTGCGATTCCGGAACAAAGAAGGCCGCGCGCAAAAGCTTGTCGAGGGAAAATTCCGGATGGACCACGGCTTGACCAAGGAGATCCTTGGCATGAATGTAGCCGACGACGTTGTCGATCCGCTCGCGGTAAACCGGGTAACGAGAAAAAGGGTTTTTCAGGAGTAACTCGATGATTTCCGCGGGGGGGAGATCGAAATCGAAAGCGACGATGCGGGGGCGGGGGACCAGCACTTCCCGTACCTGGGTGCGGGTAAAGTCGAGCATGTTCTCGATGACCTTGTGTTCAAATTCATTCAGCGCCCCGGTTTCTCCCCCGGCCGCCACGGCGTGCAGCACCTCTTCGCGGGTAATAAACTCCTGGCCGCTTTCCGGTTTGATGCCGAAGAGTTTCAACACGGCGCGATTAGAGAGGGTGAGAAAGGTGACCGCGATCCCGGCAATCGTCGCGATGGCATTGATCGGCTTGGCGACCAGGAGAGAGACGCGGTCAGCTTGCTGCAGGCCGACGGTCTTGGGCGCGAGTTCACCGAGAATGAGCGACAAATAAGAGACCAGCGCCACAACCAGGCCGATGGCAATCGGTTCGGCCCCTTCGCGAATCAAGGGGATCGAACTCGTCATCAGCATCGGGGCGAGAAATTTGACAGCGGTGGTGCCGCCGACGGCCGATGCGAGGGAACCAACGACAGTCACACCGATCTGCACCGTCGCCAGAAAGCGGTGCGGATCGTTCTGCAGCTTGTCCACCATCCGCGCCCGGCTGCTCCCGTCAGTGATCAGCTTGGCGATGGTACTCTTGCGCGCCGAAAGGATCGCCAGCTCGGAGCCGGAAAAGAAACCGTTCGCCAGGATCAGAAAAAAAATGAGGGTCAGTTCCCCGATGATCGATTCCATCATTTCAGGCCTTTATTGGCAAGGGGAGGGGGGGTAAGCACTATCAGCATTTGAGGCAGGAAATTCCCCTTCTCTCCCCCCAGCGCTGCACCGCCTTGTTCAGCTCCGCCATCCCCCGCTGCAGCGGGTTCTTCATCCCGAGATGGTAAAGGGGGGCGAGAAGGCCGGCGTAGGTAGAGTCCTGGACAAACTTCACCCGGCCGCGTTCGAGCTCGACGATTTCATGGCGATAAGTCCAGCTGAAGAGACCGGGGAGGGGATAGCTGTAGCGCCAGCACAACAAGCGGCCGGCGCTCTCCTCCTGGATCGTTGCCCGCACAGAAAAGAGCTTGATGCCGGGGAGGGCAACGCTGACATCGATCCCTTTGCCGACGCCGATCTCGCCGCTGACCTGCGGGAAGAGGGGGTGCCACTGCGGATAAAGACCGGTGTCGGCGAGGAGTTCCCTGACCCGATCGAGGGGGGCGTCAAGAGTGATTTCCGTATGGATTTTCAGCATGCAAACAGGGCTCCTTGCTCTGCACTACACATGATTGCGCAGCATCAGCTGCGCCGGATGCGGCGAAAGATAGATCTGACTCCGCAGATAAGCCTGGTCGTACTTGCGGACATAATGTTTGAGCAGAGTCAGCGGCACAATCAGCGGCAGGAGATGATTGTGGTACTGACTGATGACTTCGAGAAGCTCCGCTTTCTCATCCGTTGCCAGCTCTTTTTTGAAATAACCCATGATGTGCTGCAGGACGTTGGTGTTCTTGGCAGCCGTGGCATGCAGCGTCAGTCCCTTCATCAGCAGCTCTTCGTAGCGGCGGAACAACTCCGGTGCCCCCAGCTCCTTGCCATGCGCCACCAGCACCCCCATCTGACGATAATAGTCGGGACTGTGCGCCATCATCAGCAGCTTGTGGGCGGTGTGAAACTCCACCAGTTTGCCCAGCGTCGGCGCGCTGGCCAGAAAGTCTTTCCAGCGCCGGTAACTGAAAACCCGTTCGATAAAGTTTTCGCGCAGCGGCGCATCGTTGAGGCGCCCTTCCTCCTCCATCGGCAGCAGCGGGAAGTTTTTGGCCACGGCCGCAGCAAAGAGACCGCGGCCGTTCTTCACCGCCATGCCGTTATTGTAAACCTTGACGCGAAAGAGGCCGGAACTCGGAGAATCCTTCTTGAAGATGAAGCCGCAGAGATCTTCCTTCTCCAGTTCCCGGACCTTGGCGGTGCAGAAGGACTGCATCTGCGCAGTGAGATCGACGCGGCTCTTGTTGGTCAGCAATCGCGGCGCAGCCGGATCCCCTTCGAGGCGCATCGCTTCGCGGGGAATCGGCAGACCACAACCGACCTCGGGGCAGACCGGCACAAAGGAGAAATAGTTCCCGAGAATATCAGTGATGTAGTCATTGTGCTTATGACCGCCATCATAACGGACACGCTCGCCCAGCAGGCAGGAACTGATCCCGATCTTGATGGAATTTTCCATGATTCACCTTTTGCAGCCTTTCCCGACTGGCTTAATCCGCGACAACGCACTTTGCCGCGACAAGATCGGCGGCGCTGATTTCCGGCTTGAGTTTCTGTGCTTCGGCGAGGATTTGTGCCCGGTCGGCTTTCCAGAGGCTGCCATCGACATAACGGACCGCATCGACCCAGATGTATCCTTCACCGAAATCTTCAAAAACGGCGGAGTGCTCGGCAATATCAAGGAACGTGGCGCTGTCCTTCTCACCCTTATTCGAGCTCTCAATAGTATAGCCACAAAAGGAATCGATCAGTTCCCCGTAGCCGTTATATTCGAGGATCCCGAACCGGGCTGAAACAATCTTCACCGGACTGACATTCTGATATTTGACCTTGTGTTCAACCAGCGCTTTTTTGTCTTTCTCATCGAAGTCCGTTGTGTAGCTAAGGACTTTTAATGGTGCGTCCTCTTGCGCCACAATCAGTGACGTTTCGGCGCGCGCTACCGTGTTACCAGCAACGACAAGTAGAAGTGTTGCTGCCAGCGTCAAAAAAAAGTTCGGGTTCATCTTGTTTTCCTCCGGGGATGAGAATCACGATCATTGAAGATCTGCCTATGCGGTCGATTATGAACATTTTCACTGGATAATCAAGGCGAATTCTACCGCTGGCCATTGTCTCTTGCACCCATGCACGCACTGTGATACCACCTCTGACAAATCATCATTTTTCCGGAGGAAGTCATGAGCGAACAATTTCACAACGTCACTGTCACCGCCAAAGCCAATATCTTCTTTGACGGCAAGGTCGTCAGTCACACCATCCTGCTCGCCGACGGCAGCAGAAAGACCCTGGGGCTGATCTATCCGGGCGAGTATAAATTCAATGTCGGCACCTCCGAGAAGATGGAGATCATCGCCGGCAGCAGCCGTGTCCGTATCGGTGCAGAGGGAGCATGGCAGGACTGCCTGGCCGGCAGCGCTTTCGATGTTCCGGCCGGTTCCTTCTTCGAAATTTCCGTTGCCGACGGCATGGTCGAATATATCTGTTCCTTTGCCTGAATGCTTGGCCGGAGGCCCTATGCTCGAAATTGGTAAAATCCATCTCCTCGTGGTTGAAAAGACCGATGAACGCGGCATCTGGCTGCGCAGTGACGGCGAACTCCTGCTCCTCCCCCGCAAAGAAGCGGCCGCCGCGGTCACTCCCGGGGAGACTTTGCCGGTCTTCCTCTTTCGCGACAAAAGCGGCCATCTACAGGCGACCTTGCGCCTCCCCTCGGCCCAGGCCGGCGAGTTTGCGCTGCTCAAGGTGCGCAGCATCGGCAGCCCCGGCGCCTTTCTCGACTGGGGGGTGGAGAAGGATCTCCTCGTCCCCTTGAGTCAGCAGCCGGAGCGGATGCAGACCGGCCGCAGTTATCTGGTGCGCATCGCTCTCGACCGCGAAGGGCGGCCCTTTGCCAGCGCCCGTCTCGACGACTGGCTGGAGGAGACCTGCGCCGACCTGCAAGCCGGCGATGCGGTCGATCTCCTGCTCTGGACCTTTACCGATCTCGGCGCCAAGGTGGTAGTCAACCATCGCTATATCGGGGTGGTCTATCGCGATGAACTGCAGAGCGGTATGGTGCCGGGGATGAAGTTGACCGGCTATGTCAAACGGGTCCGCGAGGACGGCAAACTCGATATTCTCCTGCGCAAAGTCGGCAGCGAAGGGGCGGCCGAAGCGCGCAGTGTCATCCTGTCCGCCCTGCAGAAAGAGAATTTTCTGCCGCTGCACGATCAGAGTCCACCAGAGATCATTCAGGCGCGACTCGGGATGAGCAAGAAGAGTTTCAAAAAAGCGGTCGGTTCTCTGTTCAAGGCGGGGTTGGTTGAACTGACGCCGGAAGGGGTCCGGTTGACGGAAAAGGGGCGGGGACAGGATTCATAAACAGGGCGGCCCTTCTGTTCGCCCGCAGGCCGATCTGGTGGAAGAGGTGAAAAAAGGTTCGTCAAAATGGGTGGAGGTCGAGGAAATCCTCAGTCTTTGAAGTTTGGCGGGTGTCATTATCCCTTCAAACAGATAAGACCGGGAACAACGTCAAAATGGCGATCAATGGTGAGGACTGCGCAGTCATGATGCAGTGCCAGCGTTGCGATGATAATGTCGGAAAATGGGAGAGTGTGCCCACTGGCGCGTAGTTGTAAAGAGAGTTTGGCGGCACCACCCCATAATTCCTGAGTCATTTCCAGGTACGACAGCGCTTGCAGCCCATTTTTAACGTATTCTTCTTCACGGGGATTCCTGATCCCCTGCAGCAGTTCATAAAGCACGACCCCACAGGTGACAACATCAAGCCGTAGCAGCGATTCCCCAAGAGTATCTGCCAAAGGGGTCGATCTTCCCCGAAAAAAGTCAATCCAGGCGCAGGTGTCAGGCAATATCCTATTGCTCGCCATAACGCGCCCGCTCTTCCGCTGCCTTTAATTCAAGGGATTCTTCCCGCTCCCAGTCATAGTCGATCTCAACCTTTCCCCGCAAAGACAAAAGATCCTCCATCTTCCGACGACGGACATACTCTTCCATGACGGTTACAATCGCCTGCGTTTTGGATTTTTTTCCGGAAAGCCGTTGCACTTCATCGATCAGCTCATCAGGTATGCATAATGTTGCACGCATAATTATCACCTCCAGTGTGTGCAATAAGCTTATGCAGATATTTTCTCACCGTCAAGTTGTATTTCGGGGAAATCGGATAACAGTTTTACTAAAAGCTAAGATTTCAGCGGAAAGAAGTGAGTTTGACCAGAGAAGGCTCGGAGTCCATTTTGCGTACCGGAAAGGGGTAGGGGCCTATCAGCGAAGGGGATTGTGCAATGCAACCGTATGAATTGACAAAATTTCTTTCTGGACTTTCCGGCCATCCCGGACGCACGACTTCGAGCGGCAAGAAGCCAATTGAAACCAGAAAATACAAAACCGTACCGGAGGCGTACCAGAAGGGGGGAATTGGACCGGAGAAAATCTGCGATCAAAATTGAAAAAGGGCATACGCTTCAAACGTATGCCCTTTCTATTTCTGGTCGGGATGAGAGGATTTGAACCTCCGGCCCCTTGCTCCCGAAGCAAGGGGCTTTACTGTTTCAGGCGTTATCACTCAATTTTATGCCGCCAGTTGAAAACCTTCTATCATATTGATTTTAGTTGTTTTGCATGCTATAGGTATTTTCATGCAGTATCAATTCGCCTCACTGTTGCTCATAAAAAAAGGGCAACAAAACGACAACAAAAAAAGGAGGAGGGGGTATGGCTGACACTTTGAACGATATGTTCCTGCGTAAATTGAAGCCCGAGGACAAGGAGTACACCCGCCGCGAGAAGGGTGGCTTTGGCATCAGGGTCCTTCCGTCCGGGCGGAAGACATTCATCTATATGTACCGGATCGATGGTCACAGGAAGCAGCTGAATATCGGGACATATAAAGATGCAGACCATCCCGACGGAATCTCACTTGCTGTTGCCCGTATTGATTATGAAGCCGAACGCGCTAGGGTTAAAGCTTTGAAGGCGGGCCGGGCCGAAGGTGTGGACCCGGTTGCATTGAAGAAAGAGAAGCGTGCGGAACGTGACGTGCAGCGCAATGCCCAAACCATTAATGACTTGGTCGACGAATATCTAAAGCGCCATGCTAAGAAGTTCAAAAAGTCGTGGCAAGAGGATGAACGGGTACTGAAGCGGGAGGTCATTCCCCTTTGGGATAAACGTAAGGCCACAGAGATTACCAAGCGGGATATCAATCGGCTCTTGGACGGAATCGTTGACCGAGGCTCACCGGTGATGGCCAACAACACGTTCAAGATCGTTCGCAAGATGTTCAATTACGCGATCGAGAAAGACATCGTTATCCTTTCACCGGCACAGGGGGTCAAGATGCCGGCGCCGAAAGTGGCAAGGGAAAGAGTCCTCTCCGAAGATGAAATCAAAGCCTTCTGGGCAGCTCTCGACACAGCTTCCATGTCAGATGATGTTCGGAGGGCTTTAAAGCTGATCCTGGTGACGGCACAGCGTCCGATCGAAGTGATCGGAATGCACACTTCTGAGCTCGACGGCAGCTGGTGGACCATTCCGAGCGACCGTGCGAAGAACAAAAAAGCTCATCGTGTCTACCTGACGGCCAACGCCCTGCAGCTCATTGGCGAATTGAAGGTCATAGACGAGGAATCTGGAGAATTGAAGGACAAGGGTTTTATTTTTCCGAGTCCACGCCGTAGTAAAGATGAAAAGATTCAGCCGATCACGCGTCATGCGTTATCAAAAGCTGTGGTTAAAAATTGTCCCTCGGGATGCGTCAACGACTGCACAAATTGTTCAGATGCTGAATGCAAGCAAGATAAACGCGAGCTGGAGGAGAAGAACAAGCTGGGGATTGTCCATTTCACGCCGCATGATTTACGCCGGACCGCCGCAACCTTTATGGCACAAGCTGGTGAGCTTGACGAAGTCATCGACGCTGTACTCAACCACGTCAAAAAAGGCATCATCAAGGTTTACAATTTGTACAAATACGATAAGGAGAAGCAGTCGTCTTTGGAAAATTGGGAGCGTAAGTTGTTGTCGATCGTCGACGGGAAGAAGGAAGCGAATATCATCAGCATTAATTCCCGGCGGAAGAAAGCGTAAGCTGAAATGGAGTGAACAAGCCACGGGCATCCAGAAATGGGTGCCCTTTTTCCGTGGTAACGGCTGACTACGGATGGTAACGAGTGAAAACGCATGAGAATCAATTGAACTAATCAAAGCGCAGTGTTATAACGCTGAAACCTATCAATATGGGGGGACCTTTCTCTCCCCTCCGGAGTCACTACCAGATGAGCAGCAACGCCATGCACACCATCGAGCAGATCGAATCGAGCCTCTGGGAGGCCGCCGATCAGCTTCGCGCCAACTCCAAACTCACCTCCAGTGAATATTGTATGCCGGTCCTCGGAGTGATCTTCCTGCGTCACGCCAGCAACCGTTACGAAGTCGCTCTGGCACAGATCAAGGCTGAGCAGCAAGCCGGCAAGATGCCGAACCGTCCGTTAATGAAGGGTGATTTTATCAAGCGCCGGGCCTTGATGATGCCGGAGATTGCTCGCTATGACTCCCTGCTGAAACTCCCCAGTGGTGCCAACCTCGGTACGGCGATCGTCGATGCGATGAATGCCATCGAGGCGGACTTCGAGCCTCTCAACGGACAACTTCCCAAAGAATATGATCGCTTCGAAAACGATCTCCTCGAACATCTGCTGCGTACCTTCGACAGTGCTGCCCTGCGTACGGCCAGCGGCGACATCTTTGGTCGCATCTACGAATACTTCCTGATGAAGTTCGCCATGCAGGGAGCGCAGGATAACGGCGAGTTCTTCACTCCGCCCTCGCTGGTCCAGACCATTGTCAACGTCATTGAGCCGGATCACGGCATTGTCTTCGATCCGGCTTGCGGCTCCGGCGGCATGTTCGTTCAGTCGAGTCACTTCATCGAGAGCCACGGTGAGGACACCAGCCACAAGCTCACCTTCTACGGACAGGAGAAGACCGCCACCACCATCCGCCTCGCCAAGATGAATCTGGCGGTGCATGGCCTGGAAGGGGACATCCGCGAGGCCAATACTTTCTATCAGGATGAGCATCCCATCTGGGGCAAGTGCGATTTTGTCATGGCTAACCCTCCTTTCAACGTCGATATGGTCGATGCCGAGAAGATCAAGGATGATCGTCGTCTCCCCTTCGGCCTGCCGGGGGTGAACAAGACCAAGAAGGTCGGCAACGGCAACTACCTGTGGATCTCTTACTTCCACAGCTACCTCGGCGAAAAGGGCCGGGCCGGATTCGTCATGTCGTCACAGGCCTCCAGCGCCGGGCACGGCGAGGCCGAGGTGCGGCGCAAGTTGGTTGAGACCGGTGATGTCGACGTGATGATCTCGATTCGTTCCAACTTCTTCTACACCCGCACCGTGCCCTGTGAACTCTGGCACTTCGACAAAGGGAAGCCGGCAGAGCGTCGCGATCAAGTGTTGATGCTCGATGCCCGCAATATCTACCGCAAGGTCACCCGCAAGATTTATGACTTCAGCCCCGAGCAACTTGCCAACCTCACCGCCATTGTCTGGCTCTATCGTGGGGAACAAAATCGCTTCCTCGGACTGGTGCAGGATTACTTCAACAGTTTATGCGAAGAAATCGTCGCAATCCCGCATGAACTGGGCTTTTACGACGCCACTCTGGTCACTTTGTGCCAGCAATTAACTGAATTACCTGAATCAATTCGGGGTATCGAGACAGTTAATCCCGATCAACACCACGCCTTGGTTGATGCCCTTGCCGAAGTCAGTGAGGCCATCAACGCCTACCAGTCCGACCGCACTCTGTTGCTTGCCGATCTGTCGGCATTCCTGAAAACCAATACACCCTCACCCGATACCAATGCCGCACAGCATACAGCACGGCAAGCATTTGATCCGTTGGCGGAGCGGTGCCGGGGATTGGTGAAGCAGGTTGACCTGCTCTACAAGTTGACCGCTCGTGCCGGACAGGCCGCACAGGAGTTAACCGGGATCGAGGAGGTAGCGGAGCTCTATGATCGTCGCGCCGGCAACCGTCTGATCAAGCAGATGGACGAAGAACGCAAGCAGGCGGTGGAGCAGCTTAAACAAGCGGTCTATTTCCATCGTCAGATTCACTGGCTACAAGAGCGCTTCCCCGAGGCCGTGATGGTGCCGGTGCCGGGGCTTTGTAAGGTGGTCAATCGTACTGATATCGAGGCTGCCGACTGGAGTTTGACGCCCGGTCGCTATGTCGGCGTTGCTCCTGCCGAAGTCGATGACGATTTTGATTTTGAGCAGACGATGCGGGATATCCATGTCGAGTTGAAGGACTTGAATTTAGAAGCAGTGGAATTGGCGGCGACGATTCAGGAGAACTTTGAGGAGCTGGGGGGATAAGTGGGCGTAGAAAGAGTACCAATTGAATCGCTCTGCACAAAAGTAACAAGCGGAGGTACGCCATCTCGCTCAGATTTAACTCTTTGGGAAGATGGAGTAATCCCTTGGTTCAAAACTGGCGAATTAAATGACTGGTACGTTGAAGATGCGGAAGAGAAGATAACCCTAGAAGCACTTTCTAAATCATCGGCAAAATTATTTCCGCAGAATACTGTCCTTATGGCCATGTATGGTGATGGAAAAACGATTACAAGTCTTGGCATTCTCCGCAATGAAGCTGCAACGAATCAAGCATGCTTTGCAATGATAGCAGACCCAGCAAAGTGTGATTTCTTGTATCTTTTCTATGCTCTTAAGTATCATCGGCATGAACTTTTAAAACTCGTTGTGGCAGGCGCACAGCGCAATTTAAGTAGCGGGATTATCCGCAAATTTAAGATTATTACGTTTCCGCTCCCGGAACAAAAACGCATCGCCGCTATTCTCTCCACCTATGATGACCTGATCGAAAACAACCGGCGACGGATGGCGCTGTTGGAAGAGGCGGCGCGGCAGGTGTATCAGGAGTGGTTCGTGCGCCTGCGCTTCCCCGGTTATGAACATACCCGGATTGTTGATGGCGTGCCGGAGGGGTGGGAGAGAATGCCACTCGAATCAGCCCTTGTTCTTCAGCGTGGCTTTGATCTTCCCAGCCAAGACAGATTAGACGGGTCGGTCCCGATTTATGCCTCGACTGGGGTGAATGGCAGACACAATATTGCAAAAGCAAAAGCCCCCGGCGTCGTCACCGGTCGAAGCGGCTCGCTCGGCATGGTTCACTATGTCCACGAAGATTACTGGCCACTTAATACGACCTTGTGGGTCAAGGAGTTTCGGCGGGCTTCTCCTCTATTCGCCTTTTTTCTGCTTTCCTCACTTCGCCTTGACCAGTATAACGGCGGCGTCTCGGTTCCAACGCTGGATCGGAAGGTGGTTCACAAGATTGAGGTTGTTGTGCCAAATAACAAAATCCAGGCACTTTTTGGTGACTACGTGATGCCGATGCTTACACAGCTGCGGAACTTGGGAATTTACAACGACAAACTTCGTGCCGCCCGCGACCTGCTGATGCCGAAGCTGATGAGTGGGGAGATCACTGTATGAGTATAGATGTCGCTAAGGAGCGACAAAAGTTGTCTCAAGGAGCATTTCAAGAGTGGATCGTTCGGGATATCCGCCCGACAGAAATGGTCACGGTATATCTCAGTGACCATGCTGATTTTCCCAAGGTCTTTATGTTTTGCTGCTTACTCCCAAATGATACTGTCGACCGGAGTTTGAGCGACATTTCTTGGGATTTAAGCTGCGGAGATGGACTGCCGGGTGCGGAGACACACTATGAAGCAGGACATAAAATCGTAGAGTACCTTCGTTACGGCGAAAGCTCGGGAATTGAGCCTCTAGTAATATCTCGTAGCTTTCACGATATGCGTGAGAAATATCTTGAGCTAAACGAGGAATTCCGCCTATTTCACAATCTTTATCACGACCGTAAACTTGACCATTTTATAAAGATAGACGATGCCGGCAACGAACAACTGGTGGCAACTATTGAGCCAAAGAGAATAAATATCCGCCTTCAAGAAATTCAACAATTTCTTGCCATTAAAGAAATGCACCTTGCCGTTATGTTTGATGCACGGGCAAACTCTACAGTTCCATTTATAGATCTTGGGATAGAGGAAAGTGGGCAAGATTTTCGGGATGGGCTTCTTGTATACGCTCTACATTACGGAGACTTACACGTCGGGGGGACACGCGCATTTACAAGACTTCTAGGGAAGCGGCTGTTTCCACCTTTCCCCAAAGAAAAAAGTGGATTCTGGGGATTCGCTGATAAAGAGACGGAGAATACGGTGGATTTTATTATCGACGTTGATGAGTATGGCGACGAAATCTTTCATTCCGCGAATCCGGACCACTTATCAAATTATTTCGGAGGGAATCCGGGAGCGCCGCACTACCTAACGCCTGTCCATTTCAGAAAAGAAGTCCTCAACAAGTATTATCAACAATCGTCAAAATATTCGGTTACAGACGGTGATCTTGGTTGCGGTTCTCTCTGGGGTATGACAATGGATAACCATCATGACGAACGAGTGATCGCTTGGCTTGGGGATCTTGGTCGTGATCTGCCTTATGAAGAGCAGTTGCACTGGAGAAGCTATAATATTCCTCCAGTAGGTGGGGTAAGCGATACCTTTCACAAGAGACAGATCCTTGCCCAGTTTGCTGATTCAGACCATCCTGAACATGTATTCAAGTACCGGTACAGTGATCTGGAAAAGGCATGTAACACAG
The DNA here is from genome assembly GCA_002841765.1 of Deltaproteobacteria bacterium HGW-Deltaproteobacteria-4. Classification (NCBI taxonomy): domain Bacteria; class Deltaproteobacteria; species Deltaproteobacteria bacterium HGW-Deltaproteobacteria-4. The sequence goes on from PHAV01000009.1 coordinate 191,617, forward strand.
AACTAGGCTGGTCCCTTTTGCTCCCCCTCTCAAAAGAGGATGATCATTTTTTCGCGGGCATTAGGATCCCCGCTACTGATGAACAAAAAGATTTTGATGATCTTGTTTTGGGATTGACGAAGATCCTCGTTGATTCATTGAATGAAAAAGAGCTTAACAAATTTATACCCACGGATGATCGGGGAGAGATCAAAGGGAGTATTTCCAGACTAGAGAAGGCACTCGCTGCTCTCGGAGTAACAGCGTATGAGGAACACATTAAGTTCCTTCGTGACCTTCAAAATCTTCGATCCTGTAGCACAGCTCATCGAAAAGGCAGTAACTATCGAAAAATAGCTGAAGAACTCAATATCGATAACCAATCTTTGAGAAAAGTATTTGAAGGGATTCTTGATAAAGGAATACTGTACCTGAAGTTTTTGGAAGGATTAGTGAAGTCTGGTAATTTGAAAACCGCTTCTTAAATCGACCACACAGAGGAATACAGTGTAATGCAAGATTTTAAGGCAATTGACGACTCATGGATACCAGATAACTCGGCAGAATGGTTTTCTTGGCTTGCATCCGAGGAAGAGAAGTCCCGCAATTCTTATCTGGCAAAACCTGCCACGTTGATAGCTGATTATAGGAAAGAGAAATCAATTACCCGAGCTTATGAAGGGCGGGAAATCCTGGAGTTGCTGCAAAATGCTGCGGACCAGGCACGGGAACATGATTGTGCCGGTCGGGTTGTTATAGAGTTATTACCTGAAGGATTAATTGTAGCAAATACAGGTGCATCTTTTTCGGTTGGAGGGGTTCAGTCACTTGAAACTGCTCACCTGAGCCCCAAATGGCGTAAAAGACGACATCTCATCGGCAATAAAGGGCTTGGATTCCGTTCAATTCTAAACTGGTCACATTCCCCTATAATACTCAGTGGAGCACTGAGCCTAGCGTACTGTCCCGACTTCTTGAAGCAAACCTTATCTTCGCTCATTAAAAATCCTGAGATAAAACATCGGGTGGATCAAGAGCGTGGCGAAACGGACGAACTGATTCTCCCTCTCTTGCCATTTCCGGGCTACTCAGAGTCAGGCTGCTTAGATCCTTTGCTTGCAAACAACTCTGCAACATTGATTTTTGAACGATGCAAAGCATGGCGAGAAAAAGGGTATGATACAATCGTAGGAATGCCTTTTGACCGGCCAAATGCTTATAAGTCAGCGAAGAAACAACTTAAAATCTTGCGCCCTGAAGTTCTGTTATTCGTTACGAATCTTGCTGAAATTCGTTTTGTCACTCCCAACACAGTCGATCGTATGTGGCGATTAGAAGGTAATGACGATTTATCGATGGTGATTCAGAACGGCGAACCATTAGGACTATGGAGAGTCCACCGTAAAACAGATGCAATCCCCGAGGACAAACTCGACCCTGATCAAAATGGTCCTTTGGATTACGAAGTCGCTGTGGCTATTCCAGACGTTGTGCGTATTGAAGAGTTGAAGACATCGCCGCTGTTTTCCCATTTCCCGACTGAAATTGAATTGCCACTTCCTGTAGTCTGCCACGTAACACTCGAACTAAACCAAAACCGCAATCACACAGAACCACGCAAAAGCAATAAATATGTGCTCGACCAACTGGCTATTTTTCTTGCCGAAGTCGCAGAAAGCCGCTCCAGGAATTATCCGGAAGGCCCAAATGCAGGCTTCAGGTTGTTGCTCCCTCTTAGTAACTATCCGAGTGATCTGGTCCGAGAGGAGTTCCCTGAGCAATTGATTCTGGCCGCACAAGAGCGAGCCATTATTCCGACATTGAGCGGCATACCCATGTGTCCTAAAGACGCCAGAATTGTGAAAGGTGAAGATAATTCATGGTTGCCTGCTACTGTGTTTCCTGAAGTGGCAGTTGTTCGATCTGAAAAAGAACGGGAGTTTTTTGCTGCACTTAAAGTCCCTCAATTAGTCAATAATGAATTAAGAAGGCGTATCATTGAACATAAGGACCTATCGGTTAATGAGCGCGCTTCACTGATTTCTGGACTCATAAGGTATGAGATTGACCGATCTGTCCATAGTTCTTCATTGTTACTTGATAATAACAACGACACTGTTCTGGATGCTTCTCAGGTTTTTCTTGCTCCGAGCGCCACATCAACGCCAACTCTTCCTGACTGGATGTCTCTACGCTTTCTGCACGATGGATTACGCATCGAGCTCATGCGGCAATTAAAGGCACAAGATGTTCGTGACCTTCAAGGAAAGCTATCGTCATTCGGTGTGCTGGAATACTCCCTTGCAAATTTAATACGTCGCTTGCTGACAGATGCCAACAGGCTAAAGAGGAGGCAACCAGATCTCACTACAAAAATTGATGAAGATGTCAGAGCTGCCGTGTTCTCTTTTTTTCTGACAGAGGGGAAAACTGGTAAACGACCTGACTTCCCGGCAAATGTATCTCTGCCCTTACCGACGCAAGCAGGCGCAACTGCTTCAGCAGATAAGCTTTACTTTGGTAGTGGCTATGGAAGCCATGGCAATATTTTGCAGTCCCTTTACACAAAAAGTCTCGACAAGTTGGTTGTAGCACCTGATCGGACTGGACTGACAGGTAGCCCGGATGACATACAAGCATTCCTTACGTGGATTGGGGTTGCTGAATGGCCAAGAGAAGAATTTAATGATCACCCAGACGATGGATTCCTAAACTTCGTGCTGGGTAAAATCCTATATCCAACAAAGTTTGGAGAATATTTTTTCGAAACGATGGAAAAAGTTCAAAATCCTAGACTAACAAAGATCCGCTCTGTCGACAGTTTGAAAGAAATCCTTAGCAACGCTCCACCTGCTGCCATCACAGCTTGGTTGGCACTGGACACCCGAATACATCATTGGTTAAGACCTCAAACAGATAACGCACAGCTTACTGCTCGATACTCTGCCGATATTAATTTACGTCTTTACCGCAACCCGTTACCAAGTTATCTCCGCTGGAAAATTGAAAGCACCTCTTGGATACCCAGTGAAAATGGTGAACTTCTTAGACCAAGGGACTGCGTCTTGGGTCAACGAGCTATTGAAGCCCTGTTCCCGAGGCCGCCAAAACCATCGTCTGAAGAAATGGATCGATTTAGGTTAGTTGATGCCGACCTGATTGAAGGCTGGCGACGGGCAGGAGTCCTGACCAGTTTAGCCGAACTAGAATTGGAAGACATTTATGCTCGTTTGACGGAACTCCCTGAGCGAGACCCTGAAGGTAAGCTGGCACGATCTCTCTATCGTTGGTTGCTTGATGCCTCTGACTTGGCAATGGGAAGCGGAGCGGCAGCAAAAGAGAGATTTATCAAAAGCGGTAAAATGTGGGGAGTCCACAGAGAAATAACTGGATATTATCCGGTCAATGACCTTCGCCATGCTGATTCTGAGGGTCTACCTACCAGCTTGCTATCAAACTTGAATATAGTAGATCTCCCGTACCGACTTGGGCCAGATAAGGTTGAACGAGTATTTGGCGTAAAAGCAATTGACCGCATGGGGATAGATCAGCGCGTCCGGAGTTATCAACTTTCTGCCAATTTGGATCAGGAGTTCCAGAAGGCGAAACCGTTTCTATATTTATTGAGGAATTCACAGACTATTCGAGCGCAATACCTTAAGTCTTTGAAAAGTTTGTCTCTCAGAATCTGTTCTGAGTTGACAGCAGTTATAAAATACGAAGACCAAGAATTCGAATTCATGCCACCGATTTGGGGATGGCTTATAGAAAATGATGTGCTTTATGTTCGGTCAGATCCAGCAGAGCCTCTGAATATAGCCAATGATCTTCTAGCGGACACGATCGGTGCTGCAATTGCTTCTATATTTCGCATTGGAGATGGTGGTGAGTTCGCAAGGATGTTTCTCTGTGCTGAACGAGACCGCAAATCCCTCTTGCTTAGAATTCGGGGCGAGGTTGCGGATGAGAATATGGAGCAGATTATTGCAGATTTTGGTGCCGCTGATACGTCATCTCGTGTGGCTACAATGCCAGCAAGCCAACCCATTGAAGATCCGACTGTGAAACCCGTACAACCGAAAGATCCTCAGACGAATACAGTAGCACCTCCAGAGAAACCTGAAGAAACGGAGGCACCATCTCCTAATCCTTCGAGTGGCGGTCCGCTCTCAATATTGCCAGAACCGCATAATCCAGTTGGCACTCCTATAAAGCACCCGCTCAGAATTCAAAGAACAACGGGTGGTGCAAAACCAACAGTTACACATAAGGTAACGGATGGTGCATTTTGCGAGCGAAAAGCCGTCGAATTCGAAGAAACTTGTGATCCCCCTCGATTCCCTCTCTTGGTTGGCCAGATCACGGGTAGTCTAGCATTTGGGTGCGACATCTTAAGTTTTTCTACACCTGATGATCGAGAAGCGTTCAGATCAGGTGCTGACCGGAACCTCGCAAAAATAACACGGTTTATTGAAGTAAAAGGCCGGAAGCATGAGAGCGGTGCCATAGAGTTAAAAGGGAACGAGCTGAACTCAGCCATAGAAAATAATGCAAGATTCTATCTTTATCGATTATACAAATACGGGATAGACGAGTATCAATTGAGCATTCTCCAAAACCCTCTTGAGCAGAAAGAAGCTCTAGCTTCATCCATATATGTAGACCTTAATCGGGCAAAGGATACGAAAAGGTTTGCGTTGACAGGGGGACTTCAAGAAGATTCAGAGGGCAAATTCCTTTGTGATGAAGTTTCATTGGACAGTTTCAAGCAGGGGGCATTGTCTACTTTGAGTATAGTTCGGCAAGATATGCCATTGATGGAGAAAACTTAGAATGAGCCTTGAAGGTCAGCTGAGCGACAAAAAATCACTCCGAACCGTGACGGGAAAGACCGCCGACTTCCCCGAGCTGGCCAAGGACTGCGTCGCCTTTGCCAATGCCCAGGGTGGACGGCTGTTCATCGGCATCGAAGACAAGGTGATCCTTCCTCCTGCTGAGCAGCGGATCAAGCCGGAGATGCTGGACACCATCCGCAAACGGATTGGTGAACTGACTGTTAATGTCGTTGTGTTGCCGAGCATTACCCGAGCAGACAATGGCGGTGAATATATCAAACTGCTCGTAAATCGCAGCCAGAGCGTGGCTTCTACCTCTGATGGGCGTTTTTATCTTCGGGTGGGGGATACCAGCCAGCCGGTGCTGGGGGATGATGTGATGCGTCTCGCCGATGAGCGACCGGGGCGGCCATGGGAAACGATGGACAGTCATGTCCCCCGTAGCGAGATTGATGCTGACAAGTACAACGCATTCGTAGCGGCCATTCGTTCGTCCGATCGGGTGAAAAGTTCAGTCAAGGAGAAGAGTGCCGACGAGTTACTGACCCACTATGCCCTTGCCGAAGGGGTAACTCTGACCCACCTGGGCGTGCTGCTTCTTGGCACAGCAGTGCAACGTCGAAGGCTTGGCACCGCGCCGCTGATACAGGCCATCAAGTACGACGAGATGGGGCAGAAGATCAACAAGTGGCTCTGGGATGATTATGCTCTGTCACCCATCGAACTGGTCGACGCCGTGTGGCGTGAGGTGCCGGACTTCCGGGAGAGCTACGAAATTGCCGAAGGACTTTTCCGCCGTCAGATTCCGGCATTCGATGAGAAGGTTATTCGAGAATTACTGGTCAATGCCCTGGTGCATCGACCTTACACCCAGCGCGGCGATCTTTTTCTCAATCTCCATCCGGAACGATTGGAAGTGGTCAACCCCGGACGATTACCGATGGGTGTTACCCCGCAGAACATCCTGCACGCCAGTCGCCGGCGCAATGAAGGGCTTGCCAGCATCTTCCACGACATCGGCTTGATGGAGAAAGAGGGGAGCGGTTTTGACATGCTTTATGATCGTCTCCTTTCCTCGGGTCGTCCGGCGCCAGTGCCAGAAGAAGGGCCGGATTGGGTCAAGATAACGATCAAGCGGCGCATCTTGAAGCCGGAGGTGATTCGCCTTGTCACCGAGGCCGATGGGCGCTATCAGCTGGGACAGCGAGAAAGGATTACCCTGGCGACATTGGCTCAAGCTGAAGGACTGACGGCACGTGAGCTGGCAACGCTCCTTGAGGTGAGTAGTACCGAAGAGTTGGTTCCATGGTTCGGGAGACTGCTCACGCTTGATCTGGTGAAAAGCGTCGGTCGGACGCAGGCAACTCGTTATTTTGTCGACCCGGCGCTCCTTCGCGATTCTGGTATCAAACTGCCGACAACCCTGAAACGAATTGAGCCCCATCGGCTTCAAGAGTTGGTACGTGAAGATCTCCGTCGTTATCCTCAATCGAAGATCGGGGAGATCAGTGGTCGAATTGGACCAGAGGTCAACCGATCACAACTAAAAAGAGCACTGGCCGAGTTGGTAACTCTTGGCGTGGTGGTGATGGTGGGCGAGCGTAATGGCGCTCGTTACCGGCTAGCAGCAAACTCCGAGTGAAGAATCTTTGGTTCACAAATTAGGAAATAACCAAGAAAAATCCATAAAAACAAGACTAGCTTCCCAATGGTTTTCGTATCTGTTCGTTATTCGTGAACTTTCTGCCGGGAAATTCGTTTTAAATGAACCAAATTTGAGCCAAAAAGCTGAGCCAAACGGAATGAGTTTGAGATTCTGATGTTGCCTTGGAGGGCAGATGATCACTGACATCAATAGCGAAGACCGGCTGGTTCAGTCCACCTTTGCCGAGCATCTGGAACAGGAGCTCGGCTGGGAGAGTGTCTACGCCTACAATGCCGAGACCTTCGGGCCGGATGGGACACTGGGGCGGGCGGATACTCGCGAGGTGGTGCTGAAACGTGACCTGCGCAGCGCCGTTGCCCGCCTGAATCCGGAGCTGCCCGAAAAAGCGATCGAAGAGGCCGTCCTCAAACTTACCCACCATGATTTTTCCCGCTCGCTCCCGCAACACAATCAAGCCTTTTACAAGATGATCCGCAACGGCGTGCCGGTGAGTTATCAGGACACCAGCGGCCATCTTCGCCATAGTCAAGCACGGGTGATCGATTTCCAGCACGTTGCCAAAAATCGCTTCATTGCCGTTCGGGAACTTAAAATCACCGGGCTGCGTTCACCGAACTATAACCGCCGGGCGGATCTGATCTGTTTCGTCAACGGCCTGCCGCTGGTCTTTATCGAACTGAAAGCGGTCTACAAAAACATCCGAGCGGGGTTCAACGGCAACCTGCAGGACTATCTCGACGAACACGTCATCGCCCACGCCTTTCATCACAATGCCTTCGTCATCGTCAGTAACGGTCACCGGGCACGTTATGGTTCGATCACCAGCCAGTGGGAACACTTCTCCGAATGGAAGCGGCTGGAGGAGAAGGATAAGGGGGGTGTCGATGCCGAGATCCTGCTGAATGGCATGCTGGAGAAAGGGCGGCTGCTCGATATCGTCGAGAACTTCATCCTCTTTGATGCCAGCAAGCCGGGGGCGGTGCGCAAGGTGGTGGCCCGGAATCATCAAGTGATGGGGGTCAACAGTGCCGTCGCCTCGGTGCTTCATCAGGAAGAACTGAAGCAACGAATCCCGGTGTCAGAACGGTTGATGTATCGATTGATTGAGCTGCCCCGCGAGCAAGTGACGGATGAAGATCAGCAAGCGCTCCTCCCTGCCGATGAACCGAAGATGTTACGCATCCCTGAAGCGGCGCATCCGGATCTCGGTAAGCTCGGCGTCTTCTGGCATACGCAAGGCTCGGGGAAATCCTATTCGATGGCTTTCTTTGCCGAGAAGGTCCGCCGGACCGTGCCGGGAAACTTTACCTTTCTGTTGATGACGGATCGTAACGATCTCGATAGTCAGATTTACCGGACATTCGTCGGCTGCGGTATCACCAACGACCAGACCCCACGAGCCAGTTCCGGCAAGGATCTGGAGCTCATCCTCAAGCAGAACCACGGCTACATTTTCTCCCTCATCCACAAATTCAACCAGAATGTGAACCCGGAAGAGCCGTTCAGTCGCCGGGACGACATTATTGTCATCTCTGACGAGGCGCACCGCACGCAGGCGGGAAAACTCGCCCGGAATATGCGTCTGGCCCTTCCCAGCGCCGCCTTCATAGGCTTTACCGGCACGCCTCTCTTCAAGCATGACAACCTGACCAAACGGATCTTTGGCAGCTATGTCTCCTGTTACGATTTCAAGCGCTCCGAAGAAGATGGCGCGACGGTCAAGCTCGTCTACGAAAACCGGGGAGAGAAGCTGGGGATTGCCCGGCTCGATTTGAATGACCGCATCGCTGACGCCATCAGCAAGGCAGAGCTGGATCAGGATCAGAACGCGTTGCTTGAAAGGCTGCTGGGCAAGGATTATGAAGTGATCACCGCCGACGATCGACTGGCGAAGCTGGCCGACGATTTTGTCGAGCATGCATCGACGCGGTGGGAGTCGGGCAAGGCAATGCTGGTCTGTGTGGACAAGATCACCTGTGCCCGGATGCATCAATTGATCATGCCGCGCTGGAAGAAGAAGCTGTCAGCGGTACGGCAGGAGCTTCAGCTTCGTGAAGCCGAGCTGGCGAAAACAACGGATAGTGATACCCGACAACTCCTTTATGCCCAGCGAGACCGCCTGAAGGCGAAAGCGGCGTGGCTGGAGAGCACCATCATCGAGATCATCATCAGCGAGGCTCAGAACGAGGTCGCTGATTTCAAAAAGTGGGGATTCGATATCATCCCACACCGATCCATCATGAAGCTTGGCTTCGAGTCGGACGATGGTAAGCGGGTCGATGTGGAATCAGCTTTTAAAAACCCGGAACATCCCTTCCGCATCGCCATTGTCTGCGCCATGTGGCTGACCGGCTTTGATGTGGAAAGCCTCTCCACCCTCTACATTGACAAACCGATGAAGGCGCACACCTTGATGCAGGCCATCGCTCGTGCGAATCGGCGCTACCCCGGCAAAGACTTCGGCCTGATCGTCGATTACAATGGCATGCTCAAGAGCCTGCGTGAGGCTTTGGCGCAGTATGCCCTCGGAGATGAGGGTGAGGGCGGGGGTGAAATCGTTGCGCCGATTGAGGAGCGCGTGAGGGCGTTGAGTGAGGCCATCGATGCGACCGAAACGTATCTGCGTGGATTGGGTTTTGATCCGACCAGCCTGATTGGAACGACGGGATGGATCAGGATACAAGCCCTCGCCGATGCGGTCGATGCCGTTTACACCTCGGACGAATCGAAGCGGCGATTCGAGATCATGGCCCGGCAGATCTTCATCCGTTTCAAAGGACTGCTGATGGAACCGGCGGCGCTCCTGTATGCCGAGCGACACGACAATATCGAAGCGATCTACAAGAAGCTGACCGAGCGCCGCGACAATGCCGATGTAACCGACCTACTCAAGCAGCTCCATCTGATCGTCAACGAAGCGATCCGCGCCCAGACCCCGCAAGTTGCTGAAGTCAACGATTCCCGCTTCTACGATCTGAGCAATATCGATCTGGAGAAGCTGCGGGAGGAATTTGCCAAGAAGGTGCGACGCAAGGCAACGGCGCTACAGGACATGCGGGAGATTGTCGAGCAGAAGCTGGCGGCCATGTTGAGGTGGAATCCGAACCGAATGGATTACTACAAACGCTATCAAGAGATCATTGCAGACTACAATCGCGAGAAGGACCGGGTCAGTATCGAAGAGACCTTCGCCAAGATAACCGACCTCGCCGCCTCTTTGGATGATGAGCAACACAAGGCGATTGAAGAAGGGCTAAGTGAAGAGGAATACGCTTTATTCAGCCTGCTGCTGCGAGACGGCATCAACAAGGCCGATCGGGAGAGAGTGAAGCTGGCCAGTCAAGATCTGCTGCAGGAGATTCAGAAGCTGCTGGCCCCGCTGGAACAGTGGACTCAGAAGGAACAGACGCAGGCCGAAGTGGAAGTCTTTATTCTCGATCACCTCTACCAGAAATTGCCATCGCCACCGTTTACTGAACAGGATAAGCAGGTTGCCGCGAAAGAGGTTTACAGTTTCATTTGGAATACTAGTACGGCTTCGGCGTTTGCGGGGGCGAGGGTTTAGCTGTTATGAACCTTCATGAATTTAGGAAGATATTTTATTTCCTGCAGTATCAGTTTTATATAAGGAGTGTTCGTGCAAATCGTAAGGGAATTTTTGCAATGCTTCCGAGAGGAAGTGTCGGTAGATTTCTTCATCGTCTAGCTGAAGACCCGGAGGACGAGCACTATCGATGGGAGCCAAGAGATTTAATCCCTCGAACCGTTGGAAGAAAATATGGTGCGGTAGGAATATCAATTCGAGAACGAAATCGACTCAAAAAACAAGTATTAGATGATCCGGGAGGAGCACCTCATCCGTCACAACTAAGTAGAGGAGCTGTAATTTACCGCGCGAGAAAGAGGAGTATTCGCTGCCGTTTTATGTTGTTTGAATTTCCGAAAGGTTTTCGTAAAGATCAAATTCTTTCTCTATTCAGATCGATTATTATCCATGACTTAGTAAAAATTTATGGATGTAAAACTTGGGATATTTCTCGCTCAATTGTCGATAAGAATATGTCTGAGCTTGTGGATAACAGAGGGAAAACACTTTGGGAGTTATTTTCAGGCAGATGTTTTGAGAATGAGCCTATCCTTCGACTACTAGACAATGAACATATAGAGACCGAGGATTGTCCGCTTGAAACCATCAAATCTCTATTTTTTCAAAAATTATTTACAAACATTACGGATACGTCGAAATCAACTCGTAAAGATGCTCTCGGTACAGATAAACATGAGCATCTAAGAAAAATAGATCAGGAGGTTCTAAGATATCTTCGTCGTGCTAAGTTGATGACGGAGTTAGCTTCTGCCGGAAAATTTTCTAGCTTTCCCTCTCACCTCAAATAAGTCCTTCCCCTTGATCAATCCCCCCACCCAGCAAGAAATCACAATGTTCCTGTAGATCAAAAAATTAGAAAAAATTTACATAAAGATCCTGACAAGATCTTCCCTTGAAATGAAGATAAAAGTCTCTTCATGCGACACCATACAACTTCTTTTGGGAGGATCAAGGCATGAAATTTCTTCGGATCAAGCACGTCACAGAGAAAACAGGACTGAGCAAAGCGACCATCTATCGGTTGGAAGCAGCGGGCACATTCCCCAAGCGCGTGCGGCTGTCTTTGGGAGCGGTCGCTTGGCATGAGGATGCAATTGAAGTTTGGATGAAGGAGAGAATAAATGCTGCATAATTATCTAATTCTGTTGACTTTATTCCGTGTGTCCTCCTGTGTTGAAACGTGTGATCGGCTCAAAAATTATAGGCCGGGCGGGTGCCACCGCTCGGCCTATCAAGAAAGGAAATACACTGTGAAAAATAATTATCATGACAAGGATCGCCATGCAATCCCTAAAAATTTTCTGTTGAAGAAAGTCCAACTAAGTACGGTAGCAGGGGGGCATCATGAAAATTGACAAGGATGCTGTCATTGCTGCTCTGGATATACCCGTCCTGCTTAAGGAATTGAAGCCTGACGCAAAAAGCGCCGCTAAAGGCAAACTGATTGCCCGATGTCTAAACCCAGAGAGGCACAATAATGGAGATGCCAATCCGTCGATGTTGTTATTCACTGACAATGGCAGCTTCAATTGTCAAGCTTGCGGGCTGAGGGGTGATATCTTTGATCTATATGGCCATATCCATGGCATGGACTTTAAAGATTCACTCCACTCGTTGGCAGCCAAAGCAGGAATTGAAACTATCCCGCCCATTAAATGCCGTGTCACGGAGAAGTTCACCTATCACGATGCCAAGGGTAATCACGCATACACAAAAGAACGGATTGAACCTTCACGAGACAGAAGGAAAGCCAAGGAGTTCATCATCAAGGGCCCTGATGGAAAACCTGGGCAGCCATGTGGTCCTCTTCTCTACCGATTACCGGAAATAATAAATGCTCCAGCTGGGAGTCTGGTCCTTATTACAGAAGGAGAAAAGCAAGCCGATTTTCTTGTCTCATGGGGATTGTTAGCAACCACCCTTCCACACGGAGCAGGCAGCAGTTGGGATGATTCCTATACCCTCCCACTCGCCGGGAAACACATTGTCATTCTAACAGATAATGACACACCGGGGAAAAAGTATGGTGAGACTATCTGCTCTTCGATGAAGAATAAGGCTGCCAGTCTAAAAATTGTAGAACTCCCTGACCTCCCATCAAAGGGGGATGTTATCGACTGGCAGTCTGTCTTCGGTAACGACAGAGAGAAACTGCTCAAAATTGTAGAGGATACGTCAATTTTACCCCCAGAAAGTTACGGGAACTCAGAGCGTTCACTTGGCTTTGTCACTTCTTCAGTAATTCCTACCCTCAAAACTGGCAAAGAATTACGTGCGATGAATATTCAAATCGAATGGTTGGTAGATGGTCTGATTCCTCGGGAGTCTGTGACGCTCCTCTATGGTCGTGGTGGGATAGGCAAAACGACTCTGGCAATGCAGGTTGCAGATGCTATTGACAAAGGAACGGATATCTACGGGATGAAGACTTGCAAAACTCAAGTAATCGTCGTTGATTTTGAGAATAGTCTGGCAGTGCTTAGCGAACGGGCGAAGAAAACTGCTGTGGACGGGGTTTTGTTTTGGGATTCAAGCCTTAACCCGCCTGCATTAGATAAAGCAGGCAGCGAGGCTTACAGGGAACTCCTTTCGCGATATCCAAAAGCATTGTTCATTATTGACACTCTGCGATCTGCGCATGGTGGGGATGAAAATAATTCCGAAACCATGAGCTTGATCATGCGACGAATGCGCGAACTTCGTGATGCCGGCGCAACAGTGGTCCTTCTTCACCACACGCCGAAAGGGAATGACCGCCAATTTAAAGGAAGTGGCGCTATCTTCGACCTCTGCGATCAAACGCTTGCTCTTTATCAGACGAGTAAGCCCGGAAGCGAACAAGAGGCAGAGGATGATGACGATGTGCAGAATAAAACTTATCGGTTTGGTACCGGAAAAAAGACACGATATCGCCCCTTCAAGGTTTTTCTGACATTTGACACCGATCTTGAGCAATTTGTCTCGGCCAAAAATCCCGAGGACGAAGCACTTGAAAGCCTCCACGCTATCCTCACTCGAATCAGCACAGAGGGGAGAGTAAAGCAGGGCGATATTGTGACAGCGGCAGAAGCTGATTCCCGCTTTACCTATGGTGGAGAAAAAAAGGTACGGGCCTTACTGGAAAAGGGTGTTGATCGATTCTGGATCATTCAGAAGGGGCTTCATAATACAAGTTACTACGATCCTATCCCGTTTGGCACTTTGGCACCCCCTATAAAGGGAGAAAAACTGCCAAACGGTCCCTGTATTGTTCCATCGAAGACAAAAGAGGCAGGAAAACCTCTTCAATCGACTTCAAATGTTGTGTTTGGCAATTTTTCAAGTAGTCGCTACCAAACTGAAAATCTCAACAACGACAATTGATTTTGTGAAGGAAATTCCATTGAAACGTGATGCTTACTCTCTAACTTAGCAGTAGGGAGAGATAAGAGTAAAAGTGAATTTCACAAATGATTTCGTCAAAAATGGAGAAGATATGGGTGGTAGAGGGAGTGGCAGCTGGTATCGATGGGACAGCAAGGGATGCCTTGAAGATCAATTAAGGGTCGATGCTCGTTTTCTTAAAAAATATCAGATGTTTGACAATGGCGTTCATGCCCTCACATGGAGGTTGGGAGATGGTGAAACCATCTGCCGTGCTTCGCTTATTGTAAAGGGAGACAAAATGATCATTGCCTGCAAATGGCAAGACCCGACAACTGGCATGCCGGGCTCAATGGAAAAGTTGATCCGCATTTCACAGACCCCTTGCAGATTTGGCGGCAATCGAAAATGGCTGATCTGCCCACGATGCAGCAGCAGGATGGCTGTCCTTGTACTGACACCGCCAACCGTAGGCTGCCGTCATTGTCTTGATCTTGCGTATTTCTGTCAACGTGAGAATTTTTCGTATCGGGCACTGCGACGGAGGAATAAGATTGCGAGTCGGCTGGATCGAGACGAGTTTTTTGGCGAAATGCTGGAAAAACCAAAGGGGATGCACTGGCGAACATTTGATCGATTGGTCGATGAGCACGACGCTGCTGACAGCAGTTCAATGTTGAGCATGATGGCCAAACTAAAGCTGTAATTCGTTTTATTTGATCGGATTATGAACGACAATAAGGTTTTCGTTCATTCATTTTTCTTCGCAGCCAACCGAGCAGCAGTGATGACAAACTCCCTTGCGGCCTTTCCGGTTACCTTTGAAAAGTGCCGCAAGAGAACTTTTACATCTGAGGATATAAAGTATCCAGATGGATCGGCAGCAATTGGCTCCGAAGATTCTTCAAAGAAATAACTCACCCGGACTCCGAGGGCGTTCGCTACTTGCTGAATTCGCTCAACGTTGATTGCATTCTTTCCACTCTCATACCGCTGAACCTGCTGGTAAGACACCTCAAGAATTTCCGCAAGCTTCTCCTGAGACATCTGGATGTCCTGCCGGCGAAATTTGATCCGCTCGCCGATTTCTTTGTTGTTATGTATTTTCAAGGTTCCCATGGTCGGGAACTATAGCAACAGAGACCGTCAATCAAATACCACTCAAAGAGTGCAAAAAATACGGATGACAAACACCCTCTGTGCGTGTACCGTGACTCCTTCTCGATTCAATTCGTTGCAGGAGGTATTTATGCAAAGCCCATTAAGTGCGTTGTGCGAGACGTTAAAATTGGTCAAATCCTCGTCGTCAAGTTACCGGGAACAATTACAGAATAGTGAGGCAGTAACACGCGCTGTTCTTATTGATCCGATTTTAAGGGCATTGGGGTGGGATGTTGCAAATCCAGCGACAGTCGAGGTGGAAAAACCCATTTCTTCCGGAGAACTGAAAGGCTGTCTAGACTATTTCTTGAATACTGACAATGCAGAGAAGCCAATAGTTATTGAAGCAAAAAAACTGGGTCAACCCCTTGAAGCAGCCTTTGCACAAATGATCAGATACGGATGCACGCTGCGTATAGACAATCTTTTCCTTACCGATGGCTTGAAATGGTTCCATTTTACCGAGATAAGTGCAACAAGTCAGAACCTACCGGCGTTCATAGATCTTGGTCATATTGATTTAACCAAGGCTGCTGCATTTTTCGTAGAAAGACTTGATTCTGCGCTTTATATTCCTGAGCCGCAAAATGTAAAAGATGCTTTACAGGAAAAAATTGATCACTTGACAAGACAGCTTCTGGATAGGGCCTGTAAAGGATTTTGTGTAAATGGGTTTGTCGGTTAATAAGTCGGCATCCTGTCGCCGAAGATGATCGTAAACTGATTGAGTGCCGATTTCCA